>JBGQIR010000167.1:0-4759 GCA_041498535.1 Methylomirabilis sp. (SeqCode) | reverse complement strand
CCTGTATGCCCGCCGACCGTTTCATTGTTGCGGAAGAACTCGCATCCTACGAGCTTGCCGCCGTGATCTTCGCGCCAGTCGGAGCCTCCTCTTGCACCAAAATCAAACAGGATTTTAAAGCGCCGTTATAGAAGGGGGCATTTTGGACCTTGCGCCTTTGGCTCTTTACTGGCTCCTTCTAGCCTGGAAGGGAGGATCTGAGAGCCGCCGCCGTCTTCATTGTGGACAGCTCCGACTCAGTCTAACATTTGAGATTAAAACATGTTTATAAATTTCTCTTGACACACCTCTCGGGAGTCTGATAGAAACAGTCCGCCGGGCGCGGAGTTCTGCAGTTGGGGGGTGGTACCGGGAAATATAATCGGACGATCGATGGTCCCATTGGAAGAGAAGGGCTACGAGTTCATCGGGGTGGGTCTGCCTGTTCCAAATACCGAATCATAATGGGGAGGGGGAAAATGGCCGAAACTCATGGGATGATGAATCGGTGGTTTCGGGTCGTGGGCGCGCTGTTGATGAACCTGTCGCTGGGATCCCTGTATGCCTGGAGCATCTTCATCGGCCCTCTGGAGAAGGAGTTCGGCTGGAACCGGGCGCAGACGTCGTGGATCTTCACGATCGCGGTGTTTGTGTTCGGGATCTCATTCGTCATCGCGGGGCGCCTGCAGGACAAGCTGGGGCCGTTCAAGATCTCCGTCATCGGCTCCATTGGCCTCAGCCTGGGGTTCATCCTGGCCAGCTTTACAAACAGCTTGAACTGGATTTTCTTCGCCTTCGGAGGCGTCATGGGGTTTGGGAACGGGTTCGGCTACGCGACCCCCATCCCCGTCCTGTCCAAGTGGTTCCCGGATCGCCGCGGCCTCGCCGTGGGCCTCGCCGTGGCCGGGTATGGTGGCGGATCGGCTATCCTGGCATTCATCGGCCCCCCCATGCTCCGGGATCTGGGGTGGCGGGGGACCTTCCTCTGGCTGGGAATCGGCTTCTTCATCGCCACCATGATCGGGGCCTTCCTGCTCAAGAATCCGCCTGCAGGGTGGAAGCCCGAGGGCTGGACGCCGCCCCCGGCGGCGGCTAAAGTCGGCGCCACGACGTACGACTATCCTCCATCGGAGATGGTCAAGACCCCGCAGTTCCCGCTGATGTGGATCGCCTACTGCCTGGGTGCGTCGGCTGGCCTGATGACCATCAGCCAACTCATCCCCTTTGCGAAGAGCGTCGGGTTGCCGGCCACAGCGGCGACGCTGACCCTGCTCATCGCGGCCATTGGGAACGCATCGGGCAGGATCTTTTCGGGGTGGCTGTCCGACGCGATAGGCCGCCTGCAGACGCTTCGCGTGATGATCCTGGTCTCGGCGATCGTCATGCCGATCCTCGCCAACACCTCCACCATCACCACTATCTATGTGCTCCTCTTCGTGATCTACTACTGCTACGGGACCTGTCTCTCGGTGTTCCCGTCCACCACGGCCGACTTCTTCGGCACGAAGAACCTGGGGGTCAATTACGGCTGGGTCTTCACGGCGTGGGGCGTGGCAGGGATCGTGGGACCGATGATCGGCGGGTATATGTTCCGGACCTATCACAACTATGTGGCCGCGTTCTACACCGCGGGCATCCTGGCCGTGATCTCGTTCGTGGCTATTATGGTCGCGAAGAAGCCCGCGCCAATAGGGGCACAGGCCAAGGCGTAGCAGAGGGGCGCCGCAGGTCGAAAGAGGCATCACCAAACTCATCACTTGAGCGCCGCGGATTCGCCAGAGCGGCGCCAGGAACCGCTTCTACAAGAGGCCCACCTTCGGGGTGGGCCTCTTGTTGTGTTTTGGCCTGGAGCTGCAGGTTGCCCCAAGTCGCATGAACCGGGATGGCCAGGCGGTTGGTCTCTCGTCTCCATATGAATATGAGCGCGGAACGGTGTCATGGGTCAAACGTCCGGTGCGGCGCACCTCTGGGAGCATGAACCATTTGGTCGATCAAGAATTGCACGGGGGAGGGGGAGTATTGCTCGGCTGATTGCAGGCAATCCCTGGTGGGTCTTTGGGATGGCGGTCGTGAGGTCCACACTCACGGCCCTCATGCTCTTCGCGGCGCCTGGTATCGCCGGCGCCGAAGGACAAGGGGCGAACCTGGGCCATCAGCTTGCGGTGGGCTGGATGGCCCCTTTCGCCCTCCTGCTCCTCTCCATCGCACTCCTTCCCCTGATTATCCCCCACTGGTGGGAATCCAATCTCAACAAGGGAATCATCAGCGCCCTCTTCGGCCTTCCAGTGGTGGTCTACATCTTCGCGCTGGATGGCCACCGCCTCATCGAGACCGGGATCGAGTACGTCGCGTTTATTGTTCTTCTCGCGTCGCTGTTTATCATTTCCGGAGGAATTTACCTTCGGGGTTCATTGATCGGAACCCCGTCCGTGAACACCGCCGTCCTCGGGACAGGGGCCATCCTGGCGAATGTCGTCGGAACCACAGGGGCCTCTATGCTTCTGGTCCGACCAATTCTCCGTGCCAACGAGCAGCGTCGGCATAAGGTCCACATCCTGGTGTTCTTCATTTTCGTCGTCTCGAACATCGGAGGGCTCCTCACCCCACTTGGCGATCCGCCGCTCTTTCTGGGCTTTCTACGGGGGGTCCCTTTCGAGTGGACCCTCCGGCTCGTGCCTCATTGGCTCCTCATGAACACCGCGCTGCTCGTCATCTTCTACGTATGGGATCAGCGGTGTTTTCACGCGGAGGGGGTGGCTGACCCCGCGGCCTTGCCTGAGGAGGTCCGGGTCAGAGGGAATCTGAGCGTGGAGGGCAAAGTCAATTTCTTGCTGCTGCTTGGGGTCTTGGCAGTGGCCTTTGTCGTTGGTCGGTTCGGCGAGCAGATGGGGCTACAGTCGGAGCAAGCGCGCAAAGGGGCGCAGGTTATCGGGATGGGTCTCCTCGGAGCCCTTTCCATCCTCGTGACACGAAGGGAGACGCGTGCCGCCAACCAGTTCACCTTCCACCCCATCGTGGAGGTGGCAGTGCTCTTCGCGGGGATCTTCGCGACGATGATCCCTGCCCTGGCGATCCTGGAGGCCCGCGGGGAACAGCTTGGCCTGAGGCAGCCATGGCACTTCTTCTGGGTGACCGGCGCCCTCTCGAGTGTCCTCGATAATGCGCCGACCTACCTGACTTTCGCCACGACGGCCAGCGGCCTGATGGGGACGGACGCGATGCACCTGAACCAGCTTCTTCAGGCCACTAAGGAAGGAATCCGGGGGGACATGCTTCTCGCGGCGATCTCTGTCGGGGCCGTGTCGATGGGCGCGAACACCTATATCGGAAACGGTCCCAACTTCATGGTCAAGGCGATCGCGGAAGAGGCGGGGGTTAAGATGCCCTCATTCTTCGGGTACGTGAAATACTCTGTCGGCATCCTGCTCCCGCTGTTCGTCGTCGTCACCCTGGTGTTCTTCCGCTCTTGAGCGTCCTGCAAGGCTTGCAGACGGAGGGGATTCGCGTGACGGTGAGGATGCGGACCATCTGGAGGGACAGGATGCGATGGCTCGTCGAATGGTTGAACCGCCCCCTGACCCTGGGATGCGCGCATCCCCGAAGACGCGGAGTGACTTCCCGGACTACCCCTGGTTAGTAGACTGCAACGCCAACAAGATAGGCAGGCGTGTTCTCTGGCCGGGGGAAAGGCCGCGGCGGAGTGTTTTCTGTTGCCGCGGGGCTAGCGCTCACCCACCACGAAATGCGCCCTTCGGTTCCACCTCCACGCTGCCTCGTCGTGGCCGAGCACAAAGGGACGCTCCTTCCCGTAGCTGATGATCTTCATGCGCTTGGTATCGATTCCCGCCGCCACGAGATAGTCCCTGGTCGCCTTAGCCCGGCGTTCGCCCAGGCCAAGGTTGTACTCCGCAGTCCCTCGTTCGTCGCAATGTCCCTCGATCGTGACTGGTGCAGTGGAATTCGCTTTAAGCCACTGAAGGTCCTCGGACAGGCTCGGCCTTGCATCTTCTCTGATGTTCGATTTGTCGAAATCAAAGAAGATATCCTTCAGCGGGGAGACTTGGGCCCCAGCTCCACCTGGCGCCGCCGAGGGCGCCCCCTTTGCCGGCGGCTCCTGAACGGGGGTCGAGGCCGTGACTTTCTCCTCTTTGGACGTGAGGGAGCTGGAGTACGATCGAGAAGGCTCCGAACCCGGGGTGGTTGCGCGTGCGGTCGGTGTTGACGAGGTCGTCGCTGTGGTCTGAGCTGCGCTCGGCTGGGTGGCGACGTCAGCGATCTCCGCACGCTTCGGGCAGCCGGATAGAAAGAACGAAACCGTTATCAGCAACGCCATCGTCGAAATGGTTGTAATCTTCCAGGGTCTCATCATCGGCTTCACCTCCTCGAAATCAGTGTCGTGTGGCGCAGACCACGTTCACATCGATGTGGCTGCCCCTGGGCCTCAGCCCGACGGAGACCGCGATGGCCATCCGCCGCAAGGCCGATCCAAATGAGGAACAATCCAGTGTTTCCCGCAGTGAAGCATCTATACTACGCGGCCACCTGCCTGTCAAATAAATTTGTGTCTCTTGTTGGTAGCATGTGAAGTGTCCGCCTCTCGGAGCACGTGACATGTCCGCGTAGGCAGGACGTGGCGGATACGGCTGGTGTTGGCGCTGAACGGAGGCCCTATGAGCGAACCAGCCGGGGCCCCCGTCTCGGCCATGGAGCGGGCGATGAAGGTGCAGGACGTGCGCGTGCGCGCCAGTGAGGGACGGGTGACGTGGGACTCACGCCGCTG
>JBGQIR010000166.1:0-4765 GCA_041498535.1 Methylomirabilis sp. (SeqCode) | reverse complement strand
GGGGTCGGATAGCGTTTGAATAGCCCCTTCGTGACCCGGTTGACGCGCTCGTCGGTGCACTGGGCGGCCAGGATGGTGGCAATCAGGAGCTGGAACGGATTCTTGAAGTCCAGCGTCACGCGGGCGTCGGGATACCTTTCTTCAAGGATGGCCAGGATCTTCTTGGCCTGAGCGGGGCTGGCGGGGGGACCTTTGGTCATCTGAGGCGATGTCTTGGCGCGGGGTCGGGTCACCGCAAAAGGGTCGAAGCAAGCAGCGATGGCAAGCACATCAAGATGGGAGTCACTTGGTTCGTTCTCTCAGAGCGGTTGGATTGCCGCGTCGCTACGCTCCTCGCAATGACAGGTAAGGGGCTGGCGAGAGTCGTGAGATTGCTTCGGCCCCACAGGTCGGGGCCTCACAATGACACGGGCAGACAGGCCCGTGTCAGCTTGACCAGGCGGGGGCGTCGCGCGAGGTGCCCTTGAGATCCAGGCGCCCGATCAGATCGGTCACGCGTTTGAACTTATGTTCGACCAAGTAGGCCTCGATCCCGTCGATGACATGTTGCGCGCTGCTCGGTGAGGTAAAATTGGCCGTCCCGACCGCTATGGCCGTGGCCCCGGCGATCAGGAACTCCAGCGCATCCTCAGCCGTCATGATCCCGCCCATTCCGATAAGCGGAAGCTTGACCGCTCGCGCCACCTCCCAGACCATGCGGACGGCGACCGGCCTGATGGCCGGACCGGAGAGTCCCCCGGTCACGTTGGCGATCTTCGGGCGGCGGCTTCGCACGTCGATCGCCATCCCGATCAACGTGTTGATGAGGGAGAGTGCGTCCGCACCCCCCTCCTCCAGCGCACGAGCGATCTCGACGACGTCGGTCACGTTGGGGGACAGCTTGGGGATGAGTGGCAGCGTGGTCCCCTGCCGCACCCGCGCAACCAATCTGTGAGCTAACGTCGCATTGCAGCCGAAGATCAAGCCATCGGCCACATTCGGACAGGAGATGTTCAGCTCGATGCCGCGCACCCCTCCCTGATCGCTCAACCGTTTTGCCAGCTCATAGTAATCCTCGATCGACTCCCCAGCGATATTGACGATAATGGGAGGTCCCAACCGCCTGAGATACGGGAGTTTCTCCTCGATGAAGGCGTCGAGGCCGACGTTCTGCAGGCCGATCGCGTTCAACATGCCGGCCGGGGTCTCGACGATCCGAGTGGGTCGAGCCCCGGCCCGCGGTCGAAGGGTGATGGTCTTCACCACGATCGCCCCTAAGCGGGACAGATCCAGGTAGGGCTCGAACTCCTGAGCATAACCAAAAGTCCCGGACGCGGTCATCACCGGGTTCCGCATCACGATCCCCGCGATGGTCACGCTCAGATCAGGTCTTCGGCTGCGCCTCAAGGCAGGCTTCGCGATCTTAGCTCCCATGCGTCGCACCTCGCACCCCCTGCACACGCTCCTCCTCGACAGCCGCCCGGTATCGCTCCTGGAGGAAACGGGTGACCTGGCCAGGGTTGCCAGCACCTATCTTTCTGCCATCAACGGCGATAAGCGGCATGACCTCCTTCAGCGAGCCGGTCACGAACGCCTCGTCGGCCGAGAGGAGCTCATGGACAGGGACGAGGGCCTCGCGGACCGTCATGCCCTCTTTCTTGGCAAGCTCGATGACCACCTCTCGGGTGATCCCCGGCAGGAGCCCTGAGTCGGCAGGAGGGGTCGTCAGAACCCCTTTCGAGACCATAAACAGGTTGCTCGTTGTGCCCTCGATGATGCAGCCGTCTGGCGCGACAAACAAGGCTTCCTGCGCGCCCTCACGTCGCGCCTGCGCCATCGCCAGCATGTTATAGAGGTAATTGAGAGACTTGATGCCGAGCGGGTTGAAGGGGCTTCCCCAACGAAACGTGATGGCGCCGAACCCGGTCTGCTGATACTCGAAGATCCCCACATCCAACGGCTTGGCGACGAGCAGGAGAGTGGGTGATGGCGGAGTCTCGGGCGGCAGAAGCGAGCCAAGCGTGTCGGCGCCTCTCGTGATAGTCAGGCGTAGAGAGCTGTCGGTGGCCTGCAGACCATTCCGTCGGAGCAGCTCACTCATCACCTTGCGCCACTGCGGCGGCTCGCCCCGGAACGGGATCCCGATCTGAACGGCGCCCTTCCTGAGTCGTCCTAAGTGGCGCTCGAGGCCAAAGACCCATCCCGCATACGCCCGTAGCGTCTCGAAGAGGCCGTCGCCGTAGGAGAAGCCACGGTCGAAGGCGGACACCTTCGCCCGCTCGGCTTGCACAAAGCGCTTGTTGAGATAGACAACCGCCATCCTCTTCTTCTACCTCCCCCCGCCGAGGCCAACCCCAAGGGTCCGGAAAAAGGTCTCGGCCTTCAACAATGTCTCCTCGTACTCGCGTTTCGGCGAAGAATCGGCCACGATCCCCCCGCCGGTTTGAAAGTAGATCCGTCCCGCCCTCACGATGGCCGTCCGGATGGCGATGTTCAGTTCCATGGTCCCGGAGAACCCGATGAACCCGATCGCGCCGGTGTAGAGGCCGCGGGCCGTCGGCTCCACCTCGTCGATCACTTCCATCGCGCGGATCTTCGGAGCCCCCGTGATCGAGCCGCCCGGAAAGGTGGCTCGTAGGCAGTCAATCGGCTCCATCCCCTCTTCGAGGACGCCTGTCACGGTCGAGACCATGTGGTGGAGGGTGTGGTAGGTCTCGATCTCCTCAAACTGCTCGACGTGGACGGAGCCCATCTTGCAGATCTTGCCCAGGTCATTGCGCTCCAGGTCCACGATCATCAGATGCTCGGCGCACTCCTTTGGATCATGGCGAAGATGGCCGATAATCCGCGCATCGTCCTCCAGCGTCATGCCGCGGGGGCGCGTCCCCTTGATCGGGCAGGTGGAGATCTGGCCATCTTCCACCAGGAGGAATCGTTCCGGGGAGTTCGACAGCACCTGGAAGGCACCACAGTCCAGGTAGGCCCCGAACGGCGCTGGGAAGCGGCTGCGAAGCCTGCTGTACAAGGCCCAGGGGTCGCCTGAGAACCGGGTCACAAACCGCTGCGAGATGTTGGCCTGATAGATGTCCCCGGCCGCAATATATTCCAGAACCGCCTCCAGCGCCTTGAAATAGTCCTCTTTTGACATGTTGCTCTCGAGTGGGGACTCAGAGCGCGGCGGTTCGATCGGGGTTCTCGAACCGGTGAGCGACGCGCGCCGCACCAAGTCAAGCCCCTCGTGCAGCCGCTCTTGAGCCCGTCGCCTGCGGTCGGCGCCGGCTGGGAACGGCAAGCCGGAAGAGGTGACAAGAAGTCGGGCGCTTCCAGGGTCGAACCAGAAGAGGAGGTCGTAGAAGTTGAGGACGCAGTCCGGGAGGCCGAGGTCATCCACCGCCAAAGCCGGCACCTTTTCGAGGTGATGACGAAGGTCGTACCCGAAATACCCGATGGCGCCGGCTGTAGGGCGCCCGTGCAACGGCACCCCACCACGATACTGCTGAAGAAGCCCGTTGACGTATTGGAAGGGATCGCCCGTCAGGCGCCGGGGCTCGCCCTGCAGGGTAACCGCGATCTCGTGTCCCTTTGCAGAGAACGTGAGAAATGGGTCGTATCCGAGGCAAGCGGCCTTCCATCGATTGTCTGCCCAGGGGTCCGCATCCAGGAAGCTGGAGCCCGGCCTGGCGGCGATCAGATCAAAAAGGTCCGTCGGAGCGGGGGGATTTGGGACTTCCTCGTTCAACAGTTCACAGTTCACGGTTCACCGTTCACAGTTCCGGCTAGTGCCGTTCCAACTTGTTGCGGCGAATGGCAGAAGTGTGTGCAGCACATAGGTCTCATTGACCCAAGCCTTATTACTGTCTCGGCGTAAATAGTTGGAACGGCATTAGATCCAGAGGATGTCGCGACCATCGAAGACCGGCCCGTCCTTGCACACGAGCCGGTAGGTCCGATGTCCTTCGCCGCCCCTGGTCGGCACGACGCAGCCCATGCAGGCGCCGAACCCGCAGGCCATGTTCGCCTCAAGAGAGGCCCGGTACGGCAGGTCATACTTCTCGGCAATCGGCGCCAGGGCCGCCAGCATCGGGTGCGGTCCGCAGGCATATATGACGGTGCGGGGTGCGAGGTGCGAGGTGCGCAAGAACTGTTCAAGCAGGTCAGTCACCAGTCCTTTGTGACCGGCGCTGCCATCTTCGGTGGCGAGGTGGACCTTGGCGCCGGCACGCCGAAAGTCAGCCACGCAGAGCAGGTCAGCCTTCGATCTGCCGCCGAGGAAGGCAGTCATCGCCGCCCTGTGAACTGCTCGGCCACTGCCAACCGCCTCCGCGAGGGCCGCGATGGGCGGCACACCGATCCCGCCAGCCACTAACAGCGCCTGCGTCACGGACCGTGGAACCTCAAAGGCATTCCCGAGAGGACCGAGCGCCCGAAGACACCGCCCCGGCCGCATCGCCGACAGGAGCGCCGTGCCTCGGCCGAAGACCTTGTAGAGAATCTCCACCTCCGCAACGCGATGTTCCGGGTTTCGGGTTTCGGGTTTCGAGTTGGCATGAAGGCCTTTTTTGACTTGGAACTTGGAACTTGGAACTTGGAACTTCCTGACGCGCCTGATACTCATGGCCCGAGGCAAGAGCGGATCCAACCCCTCGTCCCACCCGAGCATGAGGAACTGGCCGGGGCGAAATCGTGCCAGGTTCGCAGGGCCAGCCAGGCGCATTGAGAAATATGCCGGCGCGACCTCTCGATTGGCCACCACTTCAACCCGAACCTCAGATGGTCCGGCCACCGG
>JBGQIR010000165.1:0-4832 GCA_041498535.1 Methylomirabilis sp. (SeqCode) | reverse complement strand
GTAGGATCAGGCGACTGATCTCTTCCTTTATCAGGGCACCGACACGCTCGGCGCGCTTGCCTTGCATCAGCGTATCAACTACATGGACGCCGCACTGGCGGCCTCAATGGGTCACCAAGTCGATCTCGTAATCGAGAATCAGGGCATCGCCGTCATGCTCAATGAGGTTGACCACCTTGCTCAGGGTCTCATCCACCAGGCGAGCATTGTTGCTGACGCAGGCGATCCCCAACGTGGCGCGTTGCCAGTCATCAAGACGGTCCACCTCGGCGATGGAGACATTGAAGCGGCCCTGGACTCGATCTTTGATGCTCTTGACAACCCGACGTTTGCCCTTGAGAGAGCTGTTGCCAGAAATGCGAAGCTCGACGCGGCAGGTTCCGACCGTCATGACGTAACAAGTTCCACGTTCCGGGTTCCAAGTTCCACGTTGATGATAAATCTTAACCCGGAACCTGGCACTTGGCACCTGGAACGTTGTTACAATTTTTGAGCGACCGCTTCAAGTTCATAGACCTCCAGGATATCGCCAACCTTGACATCGTTGAATTTCACGAGGCCGATCCCGCACTCGAAACCGCTCTGGACCTCTCGGACATCCTCCTTGAATCTGCGGAGCGACCCGATCCTCCCCTCGTGGACCACCTTCCCGTCACGGACGATGCGGACCGGGCTGTCCCGGCTCACCTTGCCCTCCACAACGAACGAGCCCGCAATGACCCCCACTTTGGGCACTTGAAAGATCTGACGAACCTCAACACGGCCCACCGGGCGCTCGACATACTTGGGCTCCAGCAGCCCCTCCATAGCCCCCCGGATCTCGTTGATCGCGTCATAGATAACCGTGTAGAGCCGAATCTCGACCTTCTCCAGCTCGGCCAGCTTCTGGGCCTTTGAATCGGGACGCACGTGGAATCCCACGATGACTGCATTGGAGGCAGACGCGAGCATCACGTCGGTTTCGTTGATGGCGCCCACGGAGGAGTGGATCACTTTCAGTTTCACCGCCTCCGTGCTGATCCGCTCCAGAGATTCCAGGAAGGGCCCGATGGAACCCTGGACGTCCCCCTTGATGATCATGCGGAGTTCCTTGACCTCTCCCTCCTTGATGCGGCGGTGCAAATCCTCTAGGGTCACGCGTTGCCTCGAGACGATCCTTTCCTCTCGATGCTTCTGCTGGCGGCCGACCGCGATCTGTCGGCCCTTCCGCTCATCCGCCACGACGACGAAGGTATCCCCGGCCAGCGGGATCCCTGAAAGCCCCAGGACCTCCACTGGAGTCGCAGGCCTCGCCTCCTGGACCTTTTTTCCCTTCTCGTTGATCATGGCCCGCACCCGGCCTGAGTGTAGTCCGGCGACGATGACGTCACCCACTTTGAGGGTCCCCTTTTGCACCAGCACTGTCGCCACCGGCCCTCGGCCACGATCCAGCTCGGCCTCGACGATGACGCCTTTCGCTGGTCGGTCGGGGTTCGCCTTTAATTCCTGAATTTCGGCGAGCAGGAGGAGCATCTCCAAAAGGTGATCGATCCCAACCTTCTTCTTGGCCGAGACTTCCACAAAGATCGTCTGCCCTCCCCACTCTTCCGGGACCAGACCGTGCTCCGACAACTGCTGCTTCACACGGTTCGGATCGGCGCCGGGCTTATCGATCTTGTTGATCGCTACCAGGATCGGAACCTTGGCGTCCTTGGCATGGTTGATGGCTTCTACGGTCTGAGGCATCACCCCGTCGTCGGCTGCGACGACCAAGACCACAACATCGGTGGCTTGTGCCCCACGCGCACGCATCGCGGTGAACGCCTCGTGGCCGGGCGTATCCAGGAACGTGACCTTGCCATTGGGCAGATCGACCTGATAGGCACCGATGTGTTGGGTGATCCCTCCTGCCTCCGAAGCGATGACATTGGTCTCACGGATCGCATCCAACAGGGAGGTTTTGCCGTGATCAACATGGCCCATAATGGTGACCACCGGGGGTCGGGGCTGCAGCAGCGAAGGGTCCTCAGCCTCTTTCGCCTCGGTCGGGGTCTCCTCCAGGGACGTCTCTTCAACGGTGAATCCTAGCCTGTCGGCCGCCGTTTTCACCAACTCCACGTCAAGAAGCTGGTTGATAGTGGTCATGATCCCCATCTTGATCAACTTCTTGATGATCTCACTGGGGCTCGATTGGAGCTGTTCCGCCAGCTCCTTCACAGTGATCGACTCCGAAATCTTGACAATCAGGGGGGCTGGGGCGGGCGCTTCGGGTTCGGCCGGCTCCACCTGCGTGGGGGGTTGAGGCGCAAGGGGAGCAACGACCACCCCCTCCTCGGACGCGCGGCCTGCAGCAGGCGTCACCTGGGTGAACGACGGCTCCGCCTTCGCTGGAGCCGGGGCGGCCGGCGGCTGGACGGACACCTTGGGAGGCGCTGGGGATGGCTGTTCGAGAGCCACGGTCGCCCCGGTTGATTTGGGGGAAGGAACGACCTGCGGCTTTTGACGCGCTGCCGGCCGAACCGGGCTCGATTTCGTCGGCGGCGTCCCTTCCGCTATCGGCTGGGGCCCTGGTTTTGGCTTTGGCTCAGCGAGCTTTGGCCCAGCGGGCCTAGCCACCGAGATCCTGTGAGCGGCCGCCATCGGCCCTTCGGCCTTGCCCGCTTTGGGATGCGGTGTCGCCATGGGCTTGGCGGGGGCCACCTTGGCCGGCGGACCGGACTCCATGGGTTTCGGCTTGGCGCGGACCTTCTTCTTGGGTGGTTCCGCTGTCAGGACCGACCTCGCGCGGGCCTCATCCACATTGCTGCTGTGGCTCTTGAGTTTTAGGCCTGCCTTGTTGAGCCGATCCAGGAGCTCCTTGCTCGACATGTCGAGTACTTTGGCCAGCTCATAGACCCTAATCATTCCCACGCCCGATCACCTCCAAGCCCTCCGGGGTTCGGCTCGGCCCAGCGCATCGATCGCCTCACCCTGGGAGCCGCTTCCCGCTTCGATCTTCTTTGGGATCTTCGTTAGAACAGAAATCAGAGCCTCTGCAAAGCCTGGATCCGTCACCGCAACGTATGCTCGATGCGCGCCACCGACTGCGGCCCCCAACTCCTCTTTACCAAAGCTGGAATAGCATGCCACGCCAGCCTCTACGGCCAGCACTCGGAGTTTCTCGACCGAGCTCGCGGAAGCATCTGCCGCGGTGAGGACCAATCGGGCTGCGTGGCGTTTCACTGCCGACTCCACCGCTTCCGCACCTGACACGACCTTTCGGGCCCGGCGAGCAAGTCCAAGGAGCGAGGTCACCTTTCGGGAGACCCGCTCCCGAATCAACCCTTCAAGCTCCTCGACCGCTATTGGCGGGAGCGCTACACCAAGAGAGCGTCCGAGCTCACCCCGCTTGACCGCCTGTTCAAGGCAGGGGTGTGCCGGGCAGACATACGCGCCGCGACCAGGTCCACCCCCCAGGTCGATACCCAGCCCTGCGCCCGGCACCAGATGAACGCGGACCAGTTCCGCCTTCGGCCGGATCGCTCGGCATGCGACACACGTTCGCACAGGAGAAGAGACCACCTACCCTGCCTCCCCCACAGCGATGGCAGCCTTCGCGGCCTCGATCAACTTCTGGGCCGTCTTCGGGCCAATCCCTTCTACCTGGACCAAGACCTCCTCCGAAGCGCCTGCCAACTTTTGATAACTGTCCAGACCGGCATCCACCAGGCGAGCGGCTAACTTCTCGCCCACGCCAGACAATTCCGCCAGCGAATCCAGGATAGTAGCGGTTCTACCCGCCACGGCCGCCACGGCCTCGAACTCCGCCTTCGAGCGCGCTTCCGATTCCTTCTGAAGCTCGCCCCGGCTCTTAATGTCCACCTTCCATCCCAATAACTTGGCCGCTAAACGAGCGTTCTGTCCCTTTTTCCCGATGGCCAGCGAAAGCTGGCCGTCAGCCACGAGCACCTTGAGGGTGTGCGCCTCCGCGTCGATTTCGACGCTCCCGATCTCAGCAGGGGCAAGCGCGTTTCGGACAAAGGCGGCCGGATCGTCCTTCCAGGCGATCACATCGATCTTTTCACCCATCAGCTCCCTTACAATAGCCTGAATCCGACTGCCCCGGTATCCAACGCAGGCCCCGACGGGATCCACATTCCCATCGCGCGAGGCCACGGCGACCTTGGCCCGCTCGCCGGCATCCCGGGCAACGGCCTTGATCTCGACGATCCCCTCGTAGATCTCGGGGACCTCGATCTCGAACAGCTTCGCCAGGAGGCCTGGGTGCGTTCGCGAAAGGATAATCTGAGACCCCTTCGCCGACTTCTTCACATCTAGAACATACGCCCGAACCCGATCTCCGATCCTGACATCTTCACGTGGGAGCCGCTCCCGAACGGGGAGGATCGCTTCGGCCTTCCCGAGGTTGACGATGACGTTACCCTTCACGACCCGTTGAACGACACCGTTGACCAGCTCACCCTGTCGCGCCTTGAAGCTCTGAAAAATGCTCTCCCGTTCCGCTTCCCTGACCCGCTGGATGATCACCTGCTTTGCTGTTTGTGCAGCAATGCGGCCAAACCCACCCACCTTCACTTCGGCTCTGATCTCATCGCCCGGCTTGGCCCCAGGGCTCACTTGCTGGGCCTCCTCGACGGAGATCTCGACCTTGGGGTTCAGGACCTTCTCGACGACCTTTCGCACCGCATATAGCTTGAAGCCACGAGAGGGCTTGTCGAACTCCACTCGCAGGTCCTGGACGGGCCCGAGGGTCTTCCTAGACGCGGACAGAATTGCCGCGCCCACGGCGTCGATCAGGACTGCCGGATCGATCCCTTTCTCGCGCCCGATCTGTTCTATGACTTGAAGCAAAT
>JBGQIR010000164.1:0-4838 GCA_041498535.1 Methylomirabilis sp. (SeqCode) | reverse complement strand
TCTCCCCTTACAGGAGGTATCATACCCGGTTGGTCTCTCATTGTTGCTTCACGGGCTCCTGGCACTCACCGTCGTCTATTCCCCCCAGTGGCTTCGCGGCAAGGCGTTTTTCAAGGTGCCGGTCAGCTATGAAGTGACCCTCGTGGCCCCATTCGGGGGTGGCGGTCAGCCAAAGGCGAGCCTTTCCCTCCCGCCGGGACCGAAGGTCGCATCTGCGCCGGCGAAGGCGGCAACTCCGCCACCACCGGTGGCCCAGCCGCGGGACTTCTTGACGCTGCCATCCGCACCCAGACCCGTTGTCCCGCAGGCAACAGTCAGGTCCCTGCCTGCACCGACCAGGACCGATGAAATGACCTTACCGGCAAAGCGTCCACTGCCTGAGCGCCGGGCTCCAGTACCCCTGGTGTCACCTCCACCTCCGCCGACGATTGTTGCCCCGAAGCCTGCGCCTCACGTGGCCCAGATTGTTCCGCCCGCCGTCACGCCACCTCCGTCACTGACAGTCGTGAAGCCCGCGCCCCTGCGCTCGGTTTCGCCTCCACATGCTGTGCCTCTGCCCACCACACCGACTGTCATCGTCCCACAGGTGGCGCCTCCGCCGCCCATCTCGCAGCCTGTGATTACGCCGCCAGTCGTGACGCTTCCGAAAATCAGTCTTGGCACAAGCAAAGAGGCACGATTGGAGGCCAAAGCCGTGAAGCCGGCCACAGTGGCTCCCCAGACGATCACCGCGCCTTCCATCGAGGCTCAGGGCCATTCTGGTGCGGGTCAAGGGCTTGGGGTGGGCACGGAAACCGGAGTGACCGTTGGGAACACCGACCCGGCCCTGGCGTACTACATCGTTCTGATCCAGGAGAAGATCGAGGGCAACTGGACGCCCCCAAAGAGGGCCCCTGGGACGGTGGGCACCGTCGTTATCTCTTTCAGGATCCTTCGCTCCGGACAGCTTCGGGACCTGGCTATCGATTCGTCCTCTGAAGACCGCCATCTTGATGATTCGGCCCTTCGCGCCCTCCGCCTCGCGTCGCCGCTGCCGCCCTTGCCTCCGCTCTACAAGGCCGAGACGCTCTTCTTGAGGGTTCGATTTAACTATGAGGGGGTAATGAGCTAATGCGAGCGCGCGCTGGCGTGGGTCGCCACATACTGCTGCTGGCCCTGGCCCTGAGCGTCATGGCTTTTCCGTTCCCGGCGGTGTCCGCGGAGGAGAAATACACGATTGACATTTTCAAGAAGGAAGCGCAGAAGATCGCAATCGCCGTCGTGGGCTTCCCACCCTTCAGGTTTGGCCTCAAGGCGGATGACCTGGGCACACAGGCCGCAGCTATCCTGGTCGATGACCTCAAGAACGCCGGGATCTTCGACGTGATCGAACCAACGTTCCTTCCGTTCGAGGCCACGCAGGTTGGGCTCGGGCAGGAGAAGGGGATCTTGCCGGCACTAAGTTCCCTCAAGGTCCAAGCCTTAGTGGTGGGAAAGCTCTCATCCCGTGGGAGCGAGCTGCTCCTGGAGGGCCAGCTCTTCGAGATAACGAAGGGCGAGATGCTCTCAGGAAAGCGGTACGTCGGGGATCTCCGCACCATGCGGACGATGGTGCATCGCCTGGCGGACGAAATCGTATACCGGCTGACAGGAGAGAAGGGGGTCGCGTCGTCCCGCGTTGCCTATGTCTCGGCCGTGGATGGCGCCAAAGAGATCTTTATCATGGACTATGACGGGTATAATCCTGTTCTCATCACCGGCAACCGCTCCATTAACCTTTCTCCCCGGTGGTCTCCAGACGGCAAGAAGATCGCCTATACGTCCTATCGAGATCAGAACCCGGACCTCTTTGTGGTCAACCTGGAGACTGGACGGCGTCAGAAGGTCTCGTCCAGCCCAGGACTCAACATCGCCCCCGGCTGGTCTCCGGATGGACAATGGCTCGCTTTCTCGATGAGCAGTGGCATGGGCACGAACCTTTTCCTCAGTCGTTCAGATGGCACCGGCCTGCGTCCCCTCACGATCGGGCCGAATATCAACGTCTCTCCGTCTTTCTCCCCGACTGGCCGCCAGATCGCTTTTAACTCGGATCGAGGTGGTTCTCCTCAGATCTACCTGATGGACGTTGAAGGGACGAATGCCCGCCGTCTGACCTTTGGCGTGGGAGATTATAGCGTCTCGCCAAGGTGGTCCCCGCGCGGGGACAAGATCGCCTTCGTGGGGAGGCTACGCGGAAGCTTCGATATCTTTCTCATCAATCCCGACGGCACGGGGCTGTTGCAGTTGACGTCGAACTCCGGCAACAACGAGGAGCCGTCGTGGTCGCCTGATGGTCGGCATCTCATCTTCACATCGACGCGAAACGGTCACCGAAACCTTTTCGTCATGGACGCGAATGGAACCAATCTGCGACAGGTGACCAAGAACGGAAGGGACAATTACCTCGCCGACTGGTCACCGTAGAGGGCGTACGGTGGCCCCTTGCAGACACCATGGTGAAGGGCACAACGGCGAATGAGCGGAATGTTCTGGAACGGATGATGAGGCGAACGAGGAGGAACTATCAATGAAGCAGGTGCGACGTAGTTGGGTAGGCTCCACCATCACAGTGGTTCTTCTGTCATTCTTTCTGACCGGATGTCCGAAGCGGCCGGAAGTCGCGGAGACCGCCCCGAAGGCGATCGGGCCGCAAGGGGCAATGGGGATGCCGGCGCCCCCATCCAGCCCCCCATCCACCGTCGTGAGCGCCGTCCCGCCAACCGTTGCAGCTCCGGAAGAGGAATCTCCCACTGAGGTAACGACTCAGCCCGAGAAGGCCGAGGTCGCGCCAGAGGCTAAGGCCCAAGAGGCCGAGATGCCTCCCGCATCCAGCCAGGTCTATCAAGAGCCTGTGACGCCGCCTACCCAGGAGGCACAGGCTGCGCCAGAGGCTGGTGCCGCCCCTGGACCCCAAACATCAGAGGCTGAGGTGAAGAGCGAGGCCCAGGTCAAGGAGGCCGAGGTAAAGCCGGAGGCCGAGATCAAAGAGCCCGAGGTGAAGCACGAGGGGCCAGCGCCGACCACCGAAGCCGAGGTGAAGCCGGACACATCGGCGGAGGTCAAGGAGGCGGAGGTATCCCCCGTGACCGAGGGTCAGGTGAAGGGGGGCGAAGTGGGCGCCCCGGGGGTAACGCCTCCGTCGGCAGGCGAGCCTTCGACCGCGGGTGCCTCTGCTGCTGCCCCTGTCGAGCCGGTGGCTCCTGCTCCGGTCCCGAGACCGTCTGCGCCAGCCGCGGTCGCAGAAGCGCCCAAGGCGCTTGAGCTCAGTGTCAAAGACATCTACTTTGACTTTGATCAGGCCGTGATTCGGGAAGACTCGAAGAAGACATTGGTCGATAATATTCAGTGGTTCAAAGCCAACCCGGCGGCCAAAGTGACCATCGAGGGTCACTGTGACGAGCGCGGTTCCAGCGAGTACAACCTGGCGCTCGGGGAACGGCGAGCCAGGGTCACGCGGGATTTCTTCGTGACTGCCGGGATCGAGGCGAAGCGGATCAATACCATCAGCTTCGGGAAGGAACGCCCGTTTGTCCTCGGGCACGATGAGACGGCCTGGAAGTGGAATCGGCGGGCCCATTTCATCTCGACCACGAAATAACGAGGTGGGTCCAGTCAGTATCGTGGAAAGTTACCTGGAGGGCGGTGAGGAGTAGGATGGTTGCTCGTAGCGAGAAGGTCCAGAGCGTTCGCTATACCCTGGCCGTTGCCGCGGCCCTTGCTGTCTTGACGATGGGGTGTGAGGGGGACATGCCGCTTCGCATCGTTCAACGCGATGTTGACTCGGTAAAAAGCGAGGTGGCAGCCGTCTCAAGGACGTCCGAAGGCGCGAGGATGTTCGCTGAGGAGCGGATCAGCAAGCTGGAGGCCGAGCTGAAGGGTCGGCTGGAGCGGAGCGAGAACGCCAGGATCGCCCTCCTTGGCCGGGTGGAGCGAGAGGAGCGCGCCCGGGCGGGCTTGGAGGAGAAGCTCGGAAAGAGCGAGGCCGAGTTGAAGGGTCGGCTGGAGCGGAGCGAGAGCGCTCGGATCAGTCTCCAGGAAAGGCTGGAGCGTAGCGAACGCGCCCGGGCTGCTCTGGAAGAGAGGCTCGGAAAAATGGACGCGGATCTCAAGATCCAGCTTGCAAAGACAGACGCCGATCTGAGGAACCAGGTGGCGAGGACCGACGCGGATCTCAAGAGCCAGCTTGCAAAGACAGACGCCGACGTGAGGAGCCGCCAGGAGAGAGCAGAGGCCGATCTGAAGAACCAGGTGGCGAAGATCGGTCAGGAGAGAAAGGAGGACGCCCAGGGGTTCCTTCGGTCGCAGGCCACGCTGGACACGAAATTCGATGAGCTAACGACCGAACTACGCTTGGCCCAGGGTCGAACTGAGGAGGTAGGTCATGGCTTCTCCGAACTGAACAAGAGGATCGATGGTTTCGGCGATCAGATCGATCAGTTCGGGCGACGACTGAGTGGATTCGAGAAGCAAGTCAATCAGGCCGTTGCCGCTGCCCAAGAGGCAAGGGCCGCGGCTCAGGAGGCGAAGACCACCAGTGAGAAGGCTGCGGCTGCCGCCCAGGATGCGACGTCCGTGGCCCAGCAGGTGGCGACCGCCTCCCAGCAGACGGCCCAGCAGGTGGCGACCGCCTCCCAGCAGACGGCCCAGCAGGTGACGGCCGCCCTCCAGCAGACCGCGCAGCAGGCTTCTTCCGCCACTCAGCAGACGGCCCAGCAGGTGACGGCCGCTCTCCAGGCGACCGCTGACCAGACCAACGCCGCAGTTCAGCAACTTCATAAGGCTGTTGAGCAGGCTCTGGCTGAGGCCGCGAAGGCCGCCGC
>JBGQIR010000163.1:0-4897 GCA_041498535.1 Methylomirabilis sp. (SeqCode) | reverse complement strand
GTTCACCTCGGAGATCCCTCTTCCCCAGTTCGACCGGGTCACACCGGCGCCTCCGGTCCTCGACATCCGCCAGGCCACTGTCGCCCTCGTCACGGAAAGTGGGCTGGTTCCGGCCGGCAACCCCGACCGGATCGAGTCGTCGAGGGCAAGTCACTTCGCCCGATACTCCATTGGTGGTCTTCGAGGTTTCGCTCCCGGTGATTTCGAGTCGGTCCACGGCGGGTACTCGACCGATCTCGCGAATGCCGATCCGAACAGGCTGGTCCCGTTGGATGTGGCTCGTCGCCTCGAGGAAGCGGGTCGGATCGCTCGGCTGTATGATTACTATTTCACTACGGTCGGAAACGGTACGTCGGTCCAAAAGGCTCAGGCCTTCGCTCGAGAGATCGCCTCTGAGATCCGCCGCTCTGGGGTTCAGGCGGCGATCCTCACGGCGACGTGAGGGACCGGAACTCGTTGCGGCGCAACGATGGCCAAGGAGCTGGAGCGGGAAGGGATTCCGACGGCGCTTCTCTGCAACATCGTTCCGATCGCTCTTACTGTTGGCGCAAATCGTGTGGTCCCGACGCGGGGAATCCAGTATCCGACGGGCGACCCGTCACTTCCCCGGGAGCAGGAAGAAGCCTGGCGCGAGCGCCTGCTCCTGACCGCCCTAAAGGCTCTGGAGACCGAGGTTTCCGGCCCGACCGTGTTCCCAAGTGAGGAAAGAGGAGAGGGGAGCAGATGATTCAGCCAGTGATCAAGGAGGTGTCGGCGATCCTTGCTCACGCCCCGAGCTTCATCCGACATGGCTCCAAGCCAGGTCGGGAGATTGTCTCCGATGCCGCCTTGCTCCAGACGATCCTCGCCCACCTTCGGAGTTACCGCGAGGCGCTGTCCTACGCCCCCCACCAGGTCTTCGTGGGCCGGATGCGGCCGGATGCCCTGCGGACACTACCAACCCCCTGGCTCACTCACCCGGTCGCCCCGGAACGCTTTGGGCCCTTCGGTGAGATTCTGCCGGAGGAGGAGCTGTGCGGGCTTCTCGCTTTGGCTGACGAGTGCGACCTGCTGACGCTGGACGCGGAGTTCGCGGAGGAGGTCACCAAGCGGCTCGCCGATCACCCGATCCTTCACAGGATGTCTTTCGATCGGGTGCGGGAGGCCGGGCGGCGGGATCTTCGAGCAGCGCTCGAATCGACCGGTGCGGTTCCTCTTTTCGTCGAAGGGAGCCGGTTGATCGGCGCGATCCGGCGGGGGCATGAGGAGGACGAATCGCTCGCGGCGCCGTTCCTGCTCGAGAATCTTGCGGCGAAGGCCACCGGAGCGCTCGCGCTCCTGCACCTCTTCTCTAGAGAGGGACTGTCGTCTGACGCCGTCGAGTATGTCCTCGGCTGTTCGGAGGAAGCGGTGGGGGACCGCTACCAGCGAGGCGGTGGCAACCTTGGGAAAGCGATGGCTGAGATGGCCGGCTGCGGCAACGCGAGCGGGGCCGACATCAAGAATTTTTGCGCCGCGCCGATCCCCGCCCTGGTCATCGGCGGAAGCCTCGTCGCGGCGGGCGTATTCGAGAACGTGGCGGTGGTCGGAGGCGGATCGCTTGCAAAGCTGGGGATGAAGTTTCGCGGTCACCTGAAACACCAGATGCCGATCCTGGAGGACGTGCTGGCGGGGATCGCCGTCTGGGTGGGGCGCGACGACGGACGGTCGCCCCGGATTCGCCTGGACGCTGTTGGGCGCCACGAGGTCAAGGCGGGCTCCTCGAACCAGGCCATCCTGGAAGCCCTGGTCGCCAGGCCGCTTGCGAGGATTGGGAAGAGAATCACCGAGGTGGGGATCTTCGCGACCGAACTCCACAACCCGGAGATCACTGTCCCCCAAGGCAACGGCGATGTTCCCCTCAGAAACTACCGGACCCTGGCTGCCCTCGCCGCCCTTCGCGGCGAGATCGAGGCGTCCCAGATCGACGCCTTCGTCCTCAGACACGGGATGCCGGGATTCGCCCCGACGCAGGGACACCTCGCATCGGCCATCTGCTTCCTGGGCCACGCCCGGGAGATGCTGCTGGCGAAGGAGATCGAGACGGTTCAGCTCGTCGCCAAGGGGAGTCTCTTCCTCGGGATGATGTCACGCCAATCCGACGGGATGTCGGTCCTCATCGAGGCACAATAGAGCGAGCACTGTCTGGGGACAGTTGTCGCGGAAGGAGGAGCAGAGTGTTTAACGGAAAGCAGGTCATTGTCATCGGGGAGCGCGATGGCGTGGCAGGGCCAGCCATCGCGAGTTGCGTCACCGCCTCCGGCGGCAACGTCGTCCTTGTCCACACCGACTGCTTCGTGTGAACGGCCGCCGGCGCCATGGATCTGGCGCATCAAGAGGCGATACTCAAGGTCGTGCAGGAGAAGGGGAAGGAGAATGTGGTGGTCGTGCTCGGCTCCCCGGACCCCGAGAGCGCTGAACTCGCTGCCGAGACCGTCGTCAACGGCGATCCCACATTCGCCGGGCCCTTGGCCGGAGTGTCACTGGGGCTTCCGGTCTACCATATCCTCGAGCCCGAGGTCCGAGAGGCGGTCGATCCGAAAGTCTACCGGGATGCGGTCGGGCTGATGGAAGCCGTCTTGCCGGCCGAGGCGATCACTGCCGTCGTGCGCCGGGTCCGAGGCGGCAAGGTGTCATAGAGGTGCTAGGGAGGGTGAGGCGCTGATGCGGCTATGACGGAACCGGTGATGCTGAGAACGGAATTTCCCGACCTCGCGCTCTACGCGAGGGGGAAGGTCCGCGACATCTACGACTTCGGCGACCGCCTTCTGCTCGTCGCGACCGACCGGATCTCAGCATTCGACGTGGTCCTTCCAACGGGGATTCCGGGGAAAGGGAAGGTTCTCACGGCGCTCTCTGCCTTCTGGTTTCGCCTCACCGAGGATCTGCTTCCCAACCACCTCATCACCATCGAGGTGGACGCATACCCGCAAGCATGCCAGCCGTATCGAGAGGAACTTCAGGGGCGCAGCATGCTCGTCTGGAAGACCAAGCCGCTTCCCATCGAGTGCATTGTTCGAGGGTATCTGTCCGGCTCGGGTTGGACGGAGTATCAGAAGGCAGGATCGGTCTCAGGCATCACGCTGCCCGGCGGGCTCCTGGAGTCCTATCGCCTCGATCCGCCGGTCTTCACCCCCTCAACGAAGGCGGAGCGGGGCGAGCACGATGTGACCATCACCTTCGACCAGGCGGCGTCTCTGCTCGGCGGACGGCCGGCCGAACAGGTGCGCGACCTGAGCCTGAAGATCTATGAGCGGGCCCGCGGCTACGCCCTCGAACGCGGCATCATCATTGCCGACACCAAGTTTGAGTTCGGCCTCCTCGACGGCAAGCTCCTCCTGATCGACGAGCTTCTCACCCCCGATTCCTCCAGGTTCTGGCCTGCCGATACGTACCGGCCGGGCCGATCCCAGCCCAGCTTCGACAAGCAGTTCGTTCGGGACTACCTCAAGTCGCTCCCCTGGGCGATGAAAGAGCCCGGACCTGCGCTGCCACCCGACATCGTCGAGCAGACCCGCGCCCGATACCAGGAAGCCCTGCGCCGCCTGACAGGAAAAGCAGCCTGATGCGAGCGTCCTCCTAGTCGTCATTGCGAGCAACCATCGGGAGCGCGGCAATCCGACACGCAGTGTCGTTCAAATTCCTCTATCCTTTTTCGATCTGGAACGTGGTATAGTCAACAGTGATGGGCACCTTCTCGATACCGGTCCAGGTATATGCGTCGGACCGCACGGGGCATCCTGAGTCAACCGCACTCATGGTCGATACAGGAGCCACTTACACCTGTCTGCCTCGCCCACTTCTGGAGCAACTTGGTTATCGACCTGTGGGACGCCGCCAGGTGATCTTCGCCAACGGAACCGAGGCGGAGTGGGACGTCACCGTCATCACGATGTCGCTGCTCGGCTCAACCCTGCCTACCCTCTGCTTCATGGCGCCAGACGGATCCCCCGGACCCTTGGGAGCGGTGACCCTCGAGGAGTTCGGGCTAGGCGTCGATCCGATCGGCAAGCGCCTGATCCCCGTCAAGACCTACCTGACGTAACCTTCGCCTCAGGTCGCTTCCCTGGGCGATGACAGAGCCCCCACCGGAGCTTTCACCCGACATCGTCGCGCAGACTCGCTCCCGATATCAGGAAGCCCTTCGCCGCCTGACCGGATCTCACCTGTCGTCGTAACACAGAGGCGGGGCGATGCGCGGCTTCATCATTAGCACGCTCAGGCAGGCCAGGCGGGTGATCGTCCTCGTGGTCGGCTGTACCGTCCTGCTCATCGGCCTCGCCCTCCTGGTATTGCCCGGTCCCGCCTTCGTGGTCATCCCAGTTGGCCTCGCAATCCTGGCGACGGAATTCGTCTGGGCGAGGAGGCTACTTGCCCGGGTCAAGCGCGAGGCCGGCCGCGGAGTGTCCGCTGTCACCGGCCGACCCCCGAGGCGATCATCGGATAAGCCCAAGTAGCCCCCAAGCACGTTCACCTCTCCCGTCGTCACTGCTCCGTAAGTCCTCCCAGCCATCCGGATGTGTCGGGCGGGGCGCGATCCCTCGCCTGTCCTTAGCCTGCCGAAGGCTCACCCTCTGTAACGCGCGCCATCGGCCTGCGTAACCTGCACCTGCCTGAACGTTCCCATCCCTACTGGGGTGTCCGGAGACCTTCGGCTATGTTCGGCTTATTAGCTTGAATACACTGCCGACTGATAGCGGGATACCTTGATAAATCTGCAGTAGTTCTTGCGGAAAAGGACTTGACAGGGCCCTGGTAAGGGTCGAACATAGCGGAAGATTTCGGTTTTCGGGGGTTGGAGCCACTCGGGAAATAGGCTGCACGGAGCGGAGCAGCATACTTTATAGTTAGCCGCAGAAGGAGGCGTGATGGTGAAGGG
>JBGQIR010000162.1:0-4932 GCA_041498535.1 Methylomirabilis sp. (SeqCode) | reverse complement strand
GGTTGCCCCTGTTAAGGATGATACTTGAAGAGATGAGATTGTTTTGTTTGGTTTGTAATGATAAGAGGGAGTTGTGATGATATGTTGTGTGATCATTAGCTTGGTGCTAGTGCTGGGCGTTGCGGCAACGATCGTTGGTCTCCAGCGTGTTGCCTTGTCCGACATGCCGAAGGAGCTTCGGGTTTCGGCCATCCCGGACGAGAACCCCAACGAGCTGATGCGGATCTACGCCCCATTCGCGGATTATTTGACGAAGGAGCTTGGGATTCCGGTCAAGTACTTCAACGTGGTGGATTACGCAGCAACGGTTGAGGCCCTGGCGGCCAAGAAATTGGACATGGTCTGGTATGGCGGATTCACGTTTGTCCAGGCCAGGAAGCGAACCGGGAACGCGATCCCGGTGGTGAGCCGGGAGGAGGACCTCCATTTCCACAGCAAGTTCATCACCAGGCCGGAAACCGGCATCAAGACCTTGGCCGACCTGAAGGGAAAGACCTTCTCGTTCGGCAGTGTCAGCTCCACCTCAGGTCATCTCATGCCGCGTTATTTCCTTTTGAAAAACGGAATCGACCCGGACAGAGACTTTGCGAAATTCAGCTTCAGCGGCGCCCATGACGCCACCGCCCTGTGGGTGGAGAGTGGCAAGGTGGACGCCGGGGCCCTGAATGAGGCGGTCTGGGATAAGCTCGTTCAAACCAAGAAGGTCGATACGGGCAAAGTGAAGGTCTTCTGGACGACACCCCCATACATCGACTATGTCTGGACGGTCCGGGGCGACCTGGATAGCGCCCTCGTAGAAAAGATCGCGGCAGCCTTCACCAAGCTGAACTATAGCAACCCGACGGATAGAGCGCTGATGGACCTTCAGCGAACGAAGAAATATGTTCGCGTGAAGGCAGAGCAGTTCAAGCCGGCTGAAGAGGCGGCGATCGCGGCCGGGCTCCTTAAGTAGCACGTAATGCCCCCTCACCCCAACCCTTTCCCCGTCTTTGGAGAGAGGGCCAGGGTGAGGGTGACGAAGCCAGCAATGACTACAACTGTCAAGGGAACCGTGGGCAAACACCCCATGTACCAACTTGATCGGGTCACTAAGGTCTTCGATGGCCGGACCATCGCAGTGGACGAACTCGATCTGAAGGTCCGACGAGGCGAGAAACTGGCGATGATTGGCCCGAGCGGGGCCGGTAAGACGACCCTGTTTCGGATGTTGAATCTCACGATTCCCCCGACTTCTGGCACCCTGCTGTTCGATGGGCTAGATATCGGGCGCCTCGCCGGACGGCGATTGCGGGAGGTACGACGGAGGATCGGAACTGTCTATCAGCAACACAACCTGGTCCCGCGTCTTCAAGTTGTCCACAATGTGCTGTCGGGCAAGCTCGGTGCCTGGCCTCTTTGGCGGGCGGTCCGCTCACTTATCCGCCCGGCGGAGGTTGAACTGGCCTATGAGGCACTCAAACAGGTTGGCATCCCGGAGAAGCTGTACGATAGGACCGAGACATTATCAGGTGGACAGCAGCAGCGGGTTGCGATTGCCCGTACGCTTGTGCAGAATCCCGAGGTGATCCTGGCCGACGAGCCGGTCTCCTCGGTCGATCCCGCACTGGCTGCCGGGATCGTAAAGCTGCTGATCGAGCTTAGTGAGACCTACCGCAAAACCCTTATCATGAATCTCCACAGCGTCGATCTAGCGTTGGCTCACTTCCCTCGAGTCATCGGGCTCCGGGATGGGAAGATCTCGTTCGACCTGCCGGCCGCAGAGGTGACGGATGATCATCTGGCCGCCCTGTATGCCGGAAGCGAGGCCGAGACCGCAGAGGAGGTGCCCAGCCGTGCGGAGCCGCACCCCGTCCGCTCCTGCCAGCCTCACCTTACCAGCTAGTGCCGTTCCAACTATCTCGACATAAATTGGTGCGCAGTATGCCGGGCCAAGAAACAAGCGTAGCAAGGCGCGGACCCCTGGGCCGACCGAGGCGTACGCGTCCAGGTACGTCGCAGGAAGCGCCCAGGGGACCAGTAACGCCGCTAGGCGAAGTTAATCGGACCGGCACTAGGCGTTCCTCCTACTTCCCGGTTATCTTTTCCGCCCTGTTTCTCCTGACGTTCGTGGGAAGCTACAGGCTCGCCCAGGTCGAGCCACTGCTGCCATTCGAAGCAGAGGGACGCCGCAACATCTGGAAGTTTGTTAGCGGCATGTTCCCGCCAGACCTTTCCTGGAACTTCCTAAGCCTTCTGGGTCGGCCAATCCTCGAAACGATCCAGATCTCGCTGATGGGAACCTTCATGGCCGTGGCCATCGGATTCCCCATTGGGCTCCTTGCCACGAGTTCCCTGACCTTCAAGGGAATCCTGAACGAACGAGAGATGGCTGCGTCTCGGCCTCGGGCACTGCTACACAGGGCCTCCTACCTTTTGGCCCGAGCGGTCCTCAGTCTCTTCCGGACCATCCCTGAATTCGTGTGGGCCTTCATGTTTGTCCGAGCCGTCGGGTTGGGACCGTTTCCCGGCGTCCTGGCCATTGGGATCTCGTATGCGGGGATGCTTGGCAAGGTCTACTCGGAGATCCTGGACCATGTGAATCCTGGACCCCTTGAGGCCCTTCAGGCGACTGGCGCCTCAAAGCTGACGATCATCCTCTACGGCCTGATGCCACAGGCCCTACCGAACGTGGTGTCCTACACGCTTTATCGGTGGGAGTGCGCCGTGCGGGCGTCGGCCATCCTAGGGTTCGTGGGCGCCGGGGGGATCGGCCAGCAGCTCGAGATCTCGATGCGGATGTTCAACTTCAACCAAGTCTTCACCCTCGTTGCAATCCTGTTCGTGATGGTGGCCGGGGTCGATGCCTTGAGCGCCAGGGTCAGGCGTGCCATCATGGGCCGGGAGCGCATCTGATGGCAAACACCGCTACGCAGGCCGCACGTCTGGCCCCGCCAAAGGGGCGTGATTTCCCATCTGCTTCCACGCTGATGATCATGGCGGGCTTTCTTGCCCTGATGATCTGGAGCTACGTGGGAACGGAGTTCTCATTGCGCGGGCTCTTGGGCGGGGAGAGCGCAGCGCAGATCTGGACCTACGCCAAGAACCTCTTTCCACCTGATCTCTCGAAGGACTTCCTGCTGAAGACCGGATACTGGGCCCTCGAGACCTTCGCGATGTCGTTCCTTGGCACGATCCTGGCGGTCGTTATCGCCATCTCGTTGGTCTTCTTTTCGAGCCGCAACCTGATGTTCGCTGGGCTGCTGTTCGAGATGGAACGACGCCGCCCATGGGCTCGGGTACTCCGTACCGGCCTCTACCTCGGCGCCAAGTCCACCCTGAACATCCTTCGGACCGTCCCGCACATCGTATGGGCGCTGATCCTGGTCTTCGCGGTCGGCCTCGGCCCTTTTCCCGGGATGCTCGCATTGGGAATCCACACCGGAGGGGTCCTGGGAAGGCTCTTTGGAGAAGTGGTGGAGAATGTCGAGACTCAGCCGATCGAGGCGCTCCAGGCGACGGGCGCCACCCGCCTTCAAATCTTGTTCTACGGCATCCTCCCCCAGGTCTTGCCGGACTTTGTCGCCTACACCCTCTATCGGTGGGAGGTCAACATCCGGGAGGCGGTCATTCTGGGTTACGTCGGCGCCGGCGGCCTCGGCCAGCAGATCCAGATCGCCATCAGTCTCTTCCTCGAGCACCGCCTCCTCACCCTGATCCTCGCGATCTACATTATCGTCACCCTGGTCGATTACCTCAGCACCTCCCTCAGAAACCGCCTCGTGTGAGCGCTCTTCTTAATACACCGATCCTTCCTCATACTCCCACGGATCTGGCCCCCGAGACGTTTTTCTTGACAGAGGGAGAAAGACAGCTATCCTGAGAATGCACTACATAGCTGATTGATTGCGCCCCTGCTGCTTCCAGAGACATTCAGCCCCAGCTATTGCCACTCTTAGTGAGTGCAAATGACTACCCATTCACACTCAAGGGTTTCAGTGAGAGCCGTTACCCTCACTGCTATTGATTTGGCCGAGATGCTGATCGATGCTCGCGCGCGAACGCTCGCTCTGGTTGAAGATCTGACCGATGAACAACTGATCGGTCCGCGTCTGCCGATAGTGAATCCCTTGCTGTGGGAGATTGGGCACATCGCCTGGTTCCAGGAGTACTGGGCGCTTCGTCACGTGGGAGGCAAGGAGCCGATTCTGAAGAATGGAGATAGCCTCTACGACTCCGCCCGAGTTCCACACGACGATCGCTGGGCTCTGCCCTTGCCTTCTCGGGCTGAGACGATAAGATTCATGGAGCAGGTCTTGGACCGCGTTCTTGAGCGGATTGCCAGCAAACCGTTGAATGAAGTGGAGAGCTATTTCCTTCACATGGTGACATTTCACGAGGACATGCATTACGAGGCATTCACCTATACCCGCCAAACGCTGGGGTACCCTCCTCCACTCTTCGCACTGTCCAATGCAGCCGAATTTTCGGTGGGTACCGAAATCGCCGGTCCTTGCCCAGGAGATGTGGACATACCGGGCGGCACATACATGCTGGGCGGGACGCGGGACTTACCCTTCGTCTTCGATAACGAGAAATGGGCGCACCCGGTGCAGGTCCGGTCGTTCCAGATCGCGCGAGCCCCGGTGACCAATGCCGAGTTTGCCGAGTTCACGGATGATGGCGGTTATGACCGACGAGAACTGTGGAGTGAATCGGGTTGGGCCTGGCGAGAGCGGCTCAACGCGAAGCATCCCGTCTACTGGCAGCGCGCTCATGGCGAAGCCTTGCTCCACCGTGAATACGACCAAGTGATGCAGCTTGAGCCTCACCTTCCTGTGATCCATGTCAACTGGTACGAAGCGGAAGCCTACTGCCGATGGGCGAATCGCCGCCTACCCACCGAAGCTGAATGGGAGATGGCCGCGTCTACCGAGCCGACCGCTGACGGTCAGG
>JBGQIR010000161.1:0-4937 GCA_041498535.1 Methylomirabilis sp. (SeqCode) | reverse complement strand
TGTATGCCTTCGACATGCAGACCGGCAAGCAGGTCGAGGTCCACGACCGACCCGGGATCATTCTTCTGCCCGCGCTCCACGACCAGAAACGGGTGGTGACCAACAATCCCGGCGCCTCGCTCCTCGATCTCGGAGACGGCGTGGCCTGTCTCGAATTCCACTCCAAGAACAACGCCATCGGGCCTGATATCGTCCAGATGCTGCGCACCAGTCTGGAGCTGTGCGCCGAGCGATTTGACGCCATGGTCATCGGGAACCAGGGGAAGAACTTTTCCGTCGGCGCGAACCTGATGGCCCTACTCTTTGAGGCGCAGGATGAGAACTGGGATGAGATCGACCTGATGGTGAGGGCTTTTCAGGATGCCGTCATGCAGGTCAAGCTGTTTGAGAAGCCAGTGGTCGTCGCCCCATTTGGAATGGCGCTTGGAGGCGGGTCCGAGATCTGTCTGCACGCGGCCAAGGTCCGCGCCGCTGCCGAAACCTACATCGGGCTTCCCGAAATCGGCGTGGGATTGATCCCGGCCGGGGGCGGCTGCAAGGAGATGCTGCTCCGAAGTATGGAGGGGATCCCTGAAGGGGTGGAGGTCGATCTGCTGCCGTTCGTCCGTCACGCGTTTGAAACCATCGCCTTTGCCAAGGTTTCAACGAGTGCCAAGAATGCGCAGCGGCTCGGCTACCTCAGGCCGAGCGATACGGTCACGATGAACCAAGATCGCCTGCTGTACGATGCGAAGCAGGCGGCGCTCGCGCTGGTTGCCGAAGGATATGTGGCTTCACGGCCAAGAGACGATATCAAGGTGCTTGGGACGCGAGCCATCGCTGCCGTCCAGACACAACTGTATAATATGAAGTGCGGGGCGTACATCAGCGATCACGACGAGCTGATCGCCAAGAAGCTGGCCAGTGTCCTGGCTGGCGGGGCGGTCACACCCGGAACGTTGGTCAACGAACAGTACCTTCTCGACCTGGAGCGCGAAGCCTTTCTGAGCCTGTGTGGCGAACGGAAGTCGCAGGAGCGGATGCAGCATATGCTGAGGACAGGCAAGCCGCTCAGGAACTGACAGAACTCCTCAGAAGCGTTCTGTCATCCTGAGCATAGCGAAGGATCACGTAAGTGCGGGGGTGAAGCGATCCAGAACATTCGGGTGAGGCGTACCAGACCCTTCGCTTCGCTCAGGGTGACAATAAAGACGGTTTCTTCCGATGAGACGAGGAGGAAATGAGGACCATTCGTGAAGCGGTGATTGTGGGGGCGCTGCGGACGGCGGTGGGCAAGGCGCCACATGGGACGCTGAGGGAGACGCGACCTGATGAGATGGCGGCCGCCGTCATTGCGGAGCTCACGAAGCGGGTGTCGGTACTGAAGCCTGAGGAGATCGAGGATGTCATCATCGGCTGCGCGTTCCCTGAGGCCGAGCAGGGCCTGAACATGGCGAGGGCCGCGGCGCTGCGAGCCAACCTTCCCTACACCGTGCTCGGGCAAACGGTCAACCGCTTTTGTTCCTTTGGGCTTCAGACTATTGCCCTGGCGGCCGAGCGGATCATGTCCGGCTTCGCCGACATCATCATCGCCGGCGGCGCCGAAAGCATGAGCATGATCCCGATGAGCGGGAACACATACGCCCCCGACCCCTACCTCGCCGAGCACTATCCGACAGCCTATACCTCGATGGGAATCACCGCCGAAAACGTCGCACGCAAGTACGGGGTTGAGAGAGAAGAACAGGATGCCTTCGCCCTGCAAAGTCACGTCAAGGCCGCCGCCGCGATCCGGAAAGGGCGATTCAAGGACGAGGTTGTGCCGCTGACCGTCGTAAAGAAGCAATTTCTAGGGGAGGGCAAGCCGCACATCACCACCAAGGAGGTGATCTTCGATACCGACGAGGGGGTGCGATTCGACAGCTCCGCCGAGGCGCTCGGCAAACTGAAGCCGGTCTTCCACGCGAAGGGGACAGTCACGGCCGGCAACTCGTCGCAGACCAGCGACGGCGCGGCCGCGGCAGTGGTGATGTCAAGGGAGAAGGCGGAGCAGTTGGGCTTGAAGCCGCTCGGCGTCTTCAGGGCATTCGCCGCCGCGGGGGTCCCGCCTGAGCTGATGGGCATCGGCCCGGTGGAGGCCATCCCCAAGGCGCTGCGCCTCGCGGGCCTCACCCTGAATCAGATCGACCTGATCGAACTCAACGAGGCATTCGCCGCCCAGGCCCTTGTGGTCATCAACGAGCTGAAGCTGCCGCCCGAGCGGGTGAACGTCAACGGCGGGGCGATCGCCCTGGGTCATCCCCTCGGATGCACCGGCGCAAAGCTTACCGCGACGCTGTTGCACGAGATGCGGCGGCGAAAGGCACGCTACGGGATGGTCACGATGTGCATCGGCGGCGGGATGGGGGCAGCCGGGATCTTCGAACGCGCTTGAGTTGCGATGCCGGCCGAATCCGGATCGGAGGACAGCGAAATGGGTGTACAGGAGAAGGAGAAGGCGCTGGGTGGCGGCTTTCTGATCCGGGAAACACCCCCCGAGGAAATCTTCACCCCCGAAGACCTGAATGACGAGCAGAAGATGATGGGGAAGGTGACCCGCGAGTTTATCGACGCCGAGGTCACGCCCAAGGTCGAGCAGATCGAGCACCAGGAGTGGGACCTGACGGTGAAGCTCTTCAGGAAGGCCGGGGAGCTGGGACTGCTCTCGGTGGACATCCCGACCAAGTACGGCGGCCTCGGCATGGACCTCATCACCTCCTTGGTCATCGCCGAACAGATGATCGAGGGCGGTTCCTTCGCCATCTCCGTGTTAGACCACACAGGGATCGGGTCGCTCCCCATCGCGTGGTTTGGCAATACGGAACAGAAGGCCCGATACCTGCCTTTGCTGGCGACGGGTGCGAAGATCGGCTCCTATGCGCTCACCGAGCCGGGCTCAGGCTCCGACGCGCTTGGCGCGAAAACGAAAGCGGTCCTCTCGCCTGATGGGAAGTACTATGTCCTGAACGGGACGAAACAGTTCATCACCAACGCGGGCTTCGCCGACCTTTACATTACCTACGCCAAGGTGGACGGCGACAAGTTCAGCGGTTTCATTATCGACAAGAACACTCCCGGCGTCACCTTGGGGCCGGAAGAGAAAAAGATGGGCATCAAGGGGACCTCCACCCGAAGCATCATCCTGGAAAATGCCAAGGTCCCCGTGGAGAACCTCTTGTACGAAGTCGGCCAGGGACACAAGATCGCGTTCGATACGTTGAACATTGGCCGGTTCAAGCTCGCGGCGGGTTGTCTGGGCACCTGCAAGATCGCCCTGCGCGAGGCCGTCAAGTACGCGAAGCAACGGACGCAATTCGGCAAGCCGATCGCCTCTTTCGGCCTGATTCAGAAAAAGCTGGCCGAGATGGCGATCCGGACCTACGTGGCTGAGTCGATGGTCTACCGGACGGGCGGCCTGGTCGCAGCGAACCTAGCGGGAATTCACCAGGAGGACGAGGGGGCCGGGCTCGAGACCGCAAAGGGGGTTGAGGAGTATGCGGTCGAGTGTTCGATCAACAAGGTCTATGTCTCCGAAGCGCTCGATTACGTGGCTGACGAGACTGTCCAGATTTTCGGCGGCTACGGATACATCGCGGGTTTTCCGGCCGAGCGGATCTATCGGGACGCTCGAATCAACCGGCTCTTCGAGGGAACGAACGAGATCAACCGGCTCTTGATGCCCGTGACGCTTTTCCGTCGCGCGCTGCAGGGACGCCTGCCTCTTTTCATCGCGGCACAGAAATTGATGGGCGAGCTGCTCACATATAGCCCGAGTCAGGGGGAACCCCTGAAAGGCTTGCTCGCCGAGCAGATCCGAATGCTCCAGTTGGGTAAGAAGATCGGATTGATGCTCTGTGGGGCCGCAGTGCAGAAGTACCGCGAGAAGCTTCAGGACGAACAGGAGATCCTGGGAGTCCTGAGCGACCTGGCGATCGAGCTGTTTGCGATGGAGAGCGCGCTGCTACGAGCCCTGAAGTCGGCGGCGCGTGATGCGGAGGAAGCGACCGAGTCGAAATCCGATATGGTCAAGGTCTACTTCAACGACGCCTTTGGCCGGATAGATTTGCTGGCCAAGGAGGGTCTGGCCACTATGGAGGAAGGGGATATCCTGCGGACACAGCTTGGCGCCCTGAAGAAATTCACCCGCTACACTCCCATCAACACCACCCGCCTGAGAAGGGCTATCGCCGCCCGCATCATCGAGGCAGAAGCCTATCGCGCCTGAAACGAGTTTCGAGTCCCGCGCTGAAGGTACGTTGACGTCAGTAGCTAACTCGAAACCCGGAACTCTGAACCCGGAACTCCATCAATACAGGTGGCCGGCCCAACCCACTCTTCGCCGTCCGTCCAGACCTCCTTCTTCCAGATCGGAACGGTTTCTTTGAGACGATCAATGGCGTAGGCGCAGGCCGCCAGGGCCTGGTGTCGATGCGGCGCAGACACGGCAATGGCGACGCTCGCCTCGCCGATCACCAGATGGCCGATCCGGTGCATCATGGCAATGTCGTCCACTTCCCACTTCCGTCGGATCTCCTCGGCGATCTCCCGCATCTTGGGAATCGCCATTTCCCTGTAGGCTTCGTATTCCAGGTAGCGGACCTTCCTGCCCCGGGTCTGCGCTCGCACGACGCCGAGGAAGGTCGCGATGGCGCCCGAGCTTACCCTTGTCACCGCATTCACGAGTGGCTCCAAGGATATCGGCTGATCGGTGATTTCAAACATCGACTCCTCCGCTTACAGGAGGGATTAACGCAACTTCATCCCCTGCTGCCAACTTCTTGTCGAAGGGGGCGTACTCTCGATTGACCGAGAACAGGAGTGAGCCAGCCAGGCCCTCCAAGCGCGGGAACTGACGTCGAACCTGCTCGAGGAGTTGGGTCAGTGTACTGCCCTCCGAAATCTCCACCAAGAGTTCCCCG
>JBGQIR010000160.1:0-4938 GCA_041498535.1 Methylomirabilis sp. (SeqCode) | reverse complement strand
TGCTCGGCGATGCACTACAGGGCCTGGTGATACGGCGTGCGGAGGACGCGCACGAGGCGATTCGGTTGCTCACCGAGCGGGGGCAGGGTCGCGGCACGTTCATCCTGTCTCGCGAAAGCACCTCGGGTCGCGAGAGGATGACCTCTCTGCTTCGGGAGACTGCCACGGCACCTGATGTCTCAGGGCCGGGCGGCGTGTCACTGGAGGGTCTTGCGCTTGATCTGATCCGCTGTGCCGAGGGAGATCGACCGCTCGTGGAAGCGCTCCTCGCCGACGGGATCATCGTCAGGGAGATGTCCGACGCTCTCTCCCTCAGCATGCGCCTCCCCTTCCCCTTTACGATAGCCACCCTGGCCGGCGAGCTGGTCACCAGCCGTGGAATCATCGCTGGCGGCCCAGGAGGGAGTTCCGGGATCCTCTCGCGACGACGAGAAATCGCGGACCTCCAGGAACGCGCCCGCCAACTGGACGAAGGCCTCCTGGCCATCGAAGCCTCATGGGACGCCTCCTGTCTCCGATCATCCCAATTAGCGGAATCTTTGGAATCGCTCAGCCATCGACTTCAGGAGGTGGAGATCGATCGGCTCAAGGCGGAAAGGGAGTTCTCGCATACAAGCGGCGAATGGCGACGACTCCTCCAGCAGATCGAGGTGCTGACGTATGAAGCGAAAAGTCATGCAGAGGACTTTCGCCTCCTCACTCAGGAGATGCACGCGCTTGAGTCCGACGTCCTGGAAATCGAGGGACGATACCGGGCCTCTGAGATCGAGACGGCCCGGCTCGAGGCCGAGGCGACGGTTCGCCAGCAGGAACGTGATGCGCTCATCTGAGAGGTGGGAGAACTGCGCGTCCACCTCACCTCACTTCAAGGCCAGCGGGAGCTGCTCACTCGTGGCCTCGCAAGGATCGAAGAGGAGATGAGTCGTCTCACCAGCGAACTGGAGGCGCTCGAAGGCGACGTCGCCAAGGAAGATGCGCGGCGCGTGAAGATGGAAACCGCTGTGACAGAGCTTCAGGAGCGCCTTGCTGGGCTGGTGGAGGAGGAGCGAGTGGCGCAACAATTGGCCGCCGAGCAAGACGAGGCGCGCCGAGAACTCGTCGAGAAACGCGAGTCCCTAGAGGAACGGATTCGAGAGCTGAAGCGGTCACTCGCTCAGGCACAAGAAGCCCTCAACGCGGTGTCGATCCGCCGCGCCGAATTGCGGAACACCATCTCCCTCCTCGAGCAGTCGCTGACCGAGGAGGGGTTCGGCGAGGTGGAGGCGATAGCCGCACGACTTTCGGAAAGCGGCCTCGGGCTCGAGGAGGCCAGAAGCGAGCTGGCCGACCTCAATGCGAAGATCGCAATGCTGGGGAGTGTCAATCTGGCCGCTCTGGACGAATACCAGGAACTGGCCGAGCGGCACCGCTTCCTTTCTGCGCAGGCCGAGGACCTCCGGTCTTCGGCCCGCTCTTTGCGAGCAGCCATTGCGGAGATCAACAACACCATTCAGGAGCGCTTTAGCGAGACGCTACAGACTGTCAATGGCCACCTGGATCGGCTGTGGAACTGCCTCATCCCGGGAGGCCAGGCACAGCTCAGCATGGTGGAACCCGAGCCTGAAGATGAGGAGCCCGGGCTCGACATGATCGTTCGTATCCCAGGCAAGAGATCCACGCTCAATCTCTTGTCCGGCGGAGAGAAGGCGCTGGCCGCGCTTGCGTTACTGCTGGCGCTTTTCCATACTCGCCCCAGCCCCTTCTGCCTGCTGGACGAAGTGGATGCCCCTCTCGACGACGCCAATGCCGAGCGCTTCGCATCCCTCCTCAAGGAAATGGCTGCAACCGCTCAGTTCATCCTCATCACGCACAACAAGCAAACGATGCAGACCGCCGACATCCTCTATGGGGTCACCATGGAGGAACACGGTGTCTCTAGACTTCTCTCCCTCCGCATGGGCCGGGCCGCTTAGGGGATCAGAACCCCGCCGGGACTGCTGCCCTGTTGCGTCTCCCGCTTCATCCGGACGTCACATGGGGGCCCCTCTCGTGAGAGACAGAATGCCACCCTGCCTCTTTCGGATCAGCCCCCTGAGGTAACGTTCCCATGTCCTCCATCGAACCTTCTCCCAAAGGCCTCCTGGGCCGGCTGGTGGCCGGCCTCGCTCGAACTCGCCAGGGACTCGTGGGACAGATCGAGCGCCTGTTCGCCGGGAGGGCGGTTGACGCCTCGAGTCTGGAGTCGCTGGAGGAACTCCTGATCGCCGCCGACCTCGGTCCGGCCCTGGCAGAACAGATCATCGCCCGCCTCCACCAACGTCTCGGCCGCCGGGATCTCAGGGACTGGGGTCAGGTGGAGGCCGCCCTCAAAGCCGACATCCTGGCCGTTCTAAGGGCAGCATCGCCGCCTCCTGTAGTTACGGACGCTGATACGCGACCTCAGGTCTTTCTCTTTCTCGGAGTGAACGGCTCCGGGAAAACCACCACGATCGGGAAGTTCGCGAAGCGCCTCATCGACGGAGGCGGCACCGTGGTGCTCGCCGGAGCCGACACGTTTCGCGCAGCCGCCATCGAGCAGCTTCAGCTCTGGGGCACACGCGTAGGGGCCGATGTGATCTGTCACCAGGCGGGTGCCGATCCCTCCGCCGTGGTATTCGATGCCCTGCGGGCCGCGGTCGCCCGCGGCGCAAGCCACCTCCTAATTGATACCGCGGGCCGGCTACACACCAAACGGAACCTGATGGAGGAACTGAAGAAGATCCAGCGAGTTGTCTTCCGACAGATGCCGGGTGCGCCCCACGCACGGCTCATGGTTCTCGATGCCACGGTTGGCCTGAACGCGCTGGTGCAAGCCAGGGAATTCCACAATGCTGTTGGACTGACCGGCCTCATCTTGACCAAGCTGGATGGGACGGCAAAGGGCGGAATCGTGGTGGCGATCGCTGATCAGTTGAAACTGCCGATCGCATTCGTCGGCCTTGGAGAAGGGGTTGACGACCTGCAACCGTTCTCACCAGACATCTTTACGGACGCCCTGTTCGCAAGATCCTAACCGCTCTCCTGGCAGTTTTCGGCTTGACACCCCCTCGACCCGATGTTAGGGTAACTCAGTGTATTTCTTCATAAAGTTCAGTCTCTCTATCAGGTGACAGGTGAGATATTGACCACCGCCGATGAACAGTTCATGCATCGCGCATTGGTCCTTGCCCGAAAGGGGAAGGGTCGCACAAGCCCCAATCCGATGGTGGGCGCGGTGGTGGTGCAGGACGGGCGCATCGTCGGCGAGGGACATCACGCGCGAGCCGGAGGCCCCCACGCTGAGGCGGTTGCTCTTGAGGCAGCCGCGGGGGCGGCGCGCGGCGCTGACCTGTACGTGACGCTCGAGCCGTGCTGCCATCATGGCCGGACACCGCCCTGCACCGATCTGATCATTTCCGCCGGCATTCGGAGAGTCGTCATACCAGCGTTGGATCCTAATCCGCTGGTCTCCGGCAGAGGCCTGGAGGGGCTGCGTGCGGCAGGGATTGTCGTGGAGCTGGGGCTCTTGTCCGAGGAAGCGACGACTCTCAACGAAGCCTTTACGAAATTCATCAAGACCCGCACCCCGTTTGTCATCCTCAAGGCAGCGGTCAGCCTGGACGGAAAGATTGCAACTCGGACCGGCGATTCCAAGTGGATTTCCGGCGAACGGTCGCGGCACCTCGTCCACCAATTGCGAGATCAGGTGGATGCGGTTATTGCCGGGATCGGCACGATCCGGCGCGATGATCCCAGGCTCACAACCAGGCTTTCCGAAGGGGGCCGCGATCCGATCCGGGTCATCGTGGGCGGACTCGGTCCCCTTCCACTGAATGCGAAGGTGTTTCAGCCTGGCTCTCCATCGCCAACCTGGCTCGCCGTCGCCGCCGATGCGCCCCGTGAGCGGCTCGAGGCCATGAGGAGCCGCGGGATCACCGTGATTGAGGCGGGCGGGTCCCAAGGGCGAGTCCGATTGGCGCACCTTCTCAAGTGCCTCGGAGAGCGCGAGGTCACCAGCGTGATGATCGAGGGTGGGGAGGGAATCTTCACCTCTGCCATTGAAGAGGGCATCATCGACAAGGTGCTCCTGTTCGTCGCACCCCTTCTGGTAGGGGGAAAGACGGCTCCGACCCTTTTCGGGGGGGTCGGGATCGAACACCTCGCCCAGGCTCTGCGCCTGCGGCGTCCGCGGATCGAACAGCTTGATGGAGACCTGCTGGTCGAAGGATACCTGCCGGCGGAGGAGCCCAGCGAATAGGCGATCGCGATGTTCACCGGACTCATCGAGGAAGTGGGCGTGGTCGAGTTGATGCGACAGCAAGGTGGCGTCGAACAGCTCGCCATCAAGGGGGAGGGCGCCATCGCTGGCCTTGCGATCGGCCAGAGCATCGCGGTCGATGGGACCTGCCTGACGGTCACCAGCGTGGAGCACAACCTATTCGAGGTCGATGTGTCCGAAGAAACCCTGGCCCGCACGACCCTCGGGGAGCTTCGCCGAGGCGATCCCGTGAATCTCGAACGGCCCTGTCGTCCATCCGACCGACTCGGAGGGCACTTCGTCACCGGCCATATCGACGGGGTCGGAACGATCGTCGAGCTTCGGGAGGCCGGCGGTATGTGGTGGTTCTCATTCTCGTATCCACAGGCCTTCCGGGCCCTGCTCGTGGAAAAGGGATCCATCGCCGTGGACGGAATCAGCTTGACGATTGCCGGCCTGAATGACACCTCCTTCGGGGTTGCCATCATCCCGCACACCTACCGCCATACCACGTTGGGGACCAAGCAAGTCGGCCGCCGCGTGAACCTGGAAACGGACCTCCTGGGAAAATATGTCATCCGATATCTCGAAGGACTCGGTGCTTCTGGGAGAAATACCGCGCTCACCGAATCATATCTCCAGGAGATGGGATACGTCTGAGCTGGGCCCACGGAGTAGCAATG
>JBGQIR010000159.1:0-4940 GCA_041498535.1 Methylomirabilis sp. (SeqCode) | reverse complement strand
CGCACCCAGCCCCAGGGCATACGCGCAGAGGTACATTTTCCCGCCCACGACCCCAGCCTCAAGCTGAGCTGCACTGTAGCCACGATTCCCATAACGCTCGAGGATCCCCAGCAGGTCCGCAAGGAAGAAGGCGACGACGCTGGCATCGCCCCCAAGCTCCTGTCCAAGGCAGAGGTGGCTGGCCTCGCGCCGAAAACCGCCTTCCTTGAGCAGCTCAAGCGCGCGCTCAGAGGGGGAGAAATAATGGGCCCCGCTCGGGAGCCCCTCCACACCGTTTACGATGAGGTAGGTGTCGAGGAGGCTCGTCCCGGGCCCGCCGAGAAAGTCTGCAGGCACCCCACCGGTCGCTCGCTCGAGGATGGCGGAGAGCTCCGGGAATGAGATCGCGCTATGAGAAAAGCGCCGCGTCGAGCCCCGGCGCAGAATAACGTCGCCGAGGGGCCGGCCTAAAAGGCCGCCCTCCGCGAGAGGGTTCAGGGGATAACGTGTCCCGTGAGACGGCACCGAGAGGGTTCGAATAAAGGCGACGCGCCAGGCCCGCACCTCTTCTTCGCTTGCGAGCATCGAGGCGGCACGCATCCGACGGATCTGCGGGTAATCCACCTCTTCCTTCGAGAGGGGGATAGTCTCGGGCGCGATCGGCGGGATCTCGGGCGGCTCAGACACCGGGGAACTCGCCCCCAGGGGGACGAGACAGAGGCTTGCCTCGCGTTCGGGGTCGATGCCAAGGAGGTGGTCCACGCGTGCATCGATAAAGCCCATCACGACCCGTGAGCGAAGAGGTGCAGAGGCGGTCGTCGCCAAGAGATTCGCAAGAATAGTGCCGCTGTTCCAGTAGAAGTGGCGGTAGGCCCTGGCTTGGTACTTCCAGGCATTCCGCCAATAGATTGCCGTCAGGACCAGCGTGACGGGAGCGTGCGCGACCGCCTCCTCTCCCGCTGCTGCACGGGCCACCTCGCCCCGGAAATCGCCCTCCCGCAGCCGCCTGAGCGCGAAGTCGGCCGGGGAGAAGTGGTAGACGCCGGCGGCAAGCCCTGGGAGATCGCCGCAGACCGCGTAGATCTCCACCTCGTAGAGCGCCCCGGTGCAGGCGGCCGCCCGGAAATGGTGCTCCTCGCCGCTGGGGTAGATCTTCTTCTTGGTCAGGCCGGCGCAGAAGAACAGAACCTGCGCAAGCGCCTTGACGTCGAGCGGTCTCTCCCCGACGATCGCGAACGCGCCGACCGCGTCGAGGGCTTCTGCAGCGGGCGGCTCGAAGTCACGAGGGAGCGGGATGAGCGGCAGGGTTGGGTAGACCTTATAGAGAAGCGGCTGGGTCTCCCAATCGAGGAAGTGACTCCCCGATCGGACGCTCCAGTAGGAATGCTTGGTCGCTTCGTGATAGTCGCGGGCCTCTTCGATGTTCTGATTGCTGCTCTGGCGCATGGGTCAAAGGTCACAGAGGACCGTAAATTTCGAGGCGGATGCCGTCCGCGCCGCTGAAATAGTAGGATTTGGCCTTCCCGTCCTCATCCGTACGTTCCCCGGTTATCGGCACGCCGCGCCGAATCAGCTCTGCGTGCGCGGCCTCGATATCATCTACCGCAAAGGCCAGATGACCAAGTCTCTGCTTCCCGGATCTGTCCGTCTGGAAGCCGGGTTCCTCTTCAAGGGCCAGAAACGAGGCGGCCTCATCGCCAAGAAACGTATGCTTGCGGCCACCGTCTGGGCGGCCATCGTGTCTGATTTTCAACCCCAACTTCTCCGTGTAGAACGCGATCGCCTGATCCATGTTTGAGACAACCAGATCTACGTGATCCACACCCTTCAACATGACGTCACCCCTCATTGCCAGAGCCCGATGTCTTGCGCCCCCGACAGCCGTCACTCCTCTGCCCGCTCAACCCGGACCAGCACGTTCATGAGGAAATGGAGCTTCACCCGATCTCCCGACCTCGCATCCGGGTAAATCGATTCCGTGCCGATCCTGCCGCTGCCGATCTGCCCTTCAGCCAGGCCCGCCAACTGAAAGTAGACATCGTAGAATGGCGATCCATGGATGGCCAGGGGCCTCAACTCCTTCAACACGCCCTCTCGGACTCCGTGAAGCATCCAGCCTCCTCTGATTCAAGCGAGCAATCCAGGGGCCTCGATCGCTCTCTTCTCGTCGAATCCCTATCTCGAAAGGTGGAAGCAGACGAGCTTCAGCTCTGTCATCTCCTCGACGGCGTAGCGCGGGCCCTCTTTGCCGAAGCCGCTGTCCTTCAGTCCACCGTACGGCATCAGGTCAGCGCGCCACTGAGGGCCCCAGTTGATCATCAGGTTGCCCGCCTCGACCTCACGCGCGAACCGCATTGCCCACTCCAAATTCTCGGTGAAGATCCCGGCCGCCAGACCGTAGATCGAGTCGTTGGCGAGCGCGATTGCCTCGTCGATCGACTCGAACCGGGTGACCGCGACGGCCGGCCCGAACAGCTCATCGCACGAGACTCGCATCTCGGGTTTGACGTCGGCGACGACGGTGGGGGTGTAGATTGCCCCTTGGCGCTGCCCGCCCGTCACGATCCGGGCGCCACCCGCAACCGCCTCCCGCACCCACTCCTCTACCCGGATGGCGTCCTTCTCTCGGATCATCGGGCCCACCTTGGTCCGTTCGTCCAGGGGATTTCCGGTGGTCAGCGCCGCGACCTTAGGCTTGAGCGCATCCAGAAAATCGCTGTAGATTCTGCCGCTCGTCAGAACCCGCTGGGTGGAGATGCACACCTGTCCCGCGTTTGAGTAGCCTGTTGCGGCCACGGCCGCGGCGACCTTCTCCGGATCGGCATCGGGCATGACAATGACCGCCGAGTTGCTGCCGAGCTCCATCGTGACCTTCTTGATCCCCGCATTTCGGCAGATCCGCTCCCCGACTTCTCGGCTTCCCGTGAACGTGATCTTGCGAACCCGCCGATCCCCGGTCAGCGCATCGCCGATCTCCTCTCCAATGCCAGTCAGGCAGGCGATTCCCTCAGCCGGCAGGCCCGCATCCAGCAACACCTCCGTCAGCTTCAGGGCCGACAAAGGGGTATCTTCGGCCGGCTTGAGGACCACCGCGTTGCCGGCGGCCAAGGCGGGCCCGACCTTGTGAGACACCAGGTTCAGCGGGAAGTTGAATGGGGTGATGGCAACCACAACCCCACACGGCACCCGCAAAGTAAAACCGAACTTGCCGGCGGTGCCCGGCGCGCCATCGAACGGAACGGTCTCACCGTGCAAGCGCTTGGCCTCCTCAGCGGACAGGGTCAAGGTCTGGACTGACCGGCTCACCTCTGCGCGCGACTCCGCCAGGTTCTTTCCCTCCTCGAGAGTAATGGTCCTGGCGAACTCCTCGGTCCGCGCCTCGATCAGGTCCGCCGCCTTCTTGAGGATCCGATGGCGGTCGTACCCGGGAAGCTTCGCCATCGTTCTTGCGCCGCGGACCGCGCTCTCCAGTGCCCGGTCCACATCGCCCAGATCGGCGCGTGGCACCGTATCCACAACACTTCCGTCGTATGGATTCAGAACCTCGATCTTTTTCTCTGTGTCGATCCACCGGCCGGCCACATACATCCGCATGGCAACCTTCCTCCTCCTGCCCGCCCCCCTAATTTATCACGACGGGGTCCGGCAGGAACTTCAAGGAGTGACCTACACTATCAATCTGGCGGCACTTGCAGGGAAGAATAGAGACCGAAGCAGAAGGTGGAGATTCGGCGCACCTGGCTCGTCTTGGGTGAGGCTGAATCGACCGGTGGGCTTGCCACCCGTGGGGGATTCGCGTCGCGACTGACTCAGAGGTAGGCCCCCTTTCGACGTGGCTCAAAGAGACCCAGGGGCAAGGGACGACACGAAATCGCGATGCGTGGCCGAAGGGTCGGCGGCGACTCAGGCTCTTCTGCGCGATGGCACTCCAGGAACTGCAGAAGCGGCCGCCTGAATTTCCCGGCGATCAAGAAATCGGCAAGCGCCCTGGAGTGGTGGCGTTCACACCTCCACTTCGAGGTCCGCGCCGCTCACGCGGACGTGATAGCTTGACACCCCCGCCCGGGCAGGAGGCCCAAGCACCTCGCCACTGGTCACCTTGAATTTCGCCCCGTGCCAGGGACAGGTTACTTCGTCTCCTTTCACTTCCCCTTCGGAGAGGGGGCCACCCTTGTGCGTACAGGTATCGTCGATGGCATGATAGTTCCCTCCGATATTGAAGAGGGCGATAGTCTTGCCACCAACTTCCACCTTCTTCGCCTGGCCTGGCGCCAGCTCTCCGGTCGTCGCCACCTTTACAAAACCCGCCATCTTCTGACCTCCTTCTGATAGTCTCCCTATGGCCTACCCGCTGTTGAAGCACGTTTCGACCCTTCGAGCGGCTCGATAACTCACATGTCCTACCATCTGAGACGTGACGCAGCGAGAGAGGCCCTATTCCTTTTTCGGATACTTCTTGTAATAGAGGTTGGCGACGCTCCCCTCCTCCTCCCTCTGGGCCTCCCACGCGGCCTTTTGTATCGACACCGGAAGGCCATGCGCCCCATCCCTGAAGGGAGCCGCGTTTTTCTCGATGTAATCCTTCCACTGCTCCGGAGTCTGGGTCGCCTCGAAGATCGCGGTCACCGGGCACTCCGGATCGCAGGCCCCGCAATCGATGCACTCATCCGGATGGATTAAAATAATGTCTTCCCCCTCGTAGAAGCACTCTACGGGGCAGACGTCCACACACGCATGGTCTTTGGTGCCGATGCACGGCTCGGCCACGATGTACGCCATCGCTCTCCTCCTTCCTGACTACGTGGTTCTGGGTTTGCGTAATGTCGGTTCTACTCGAACACTCGGCTCACAGGAAGCCGAGCTGAAGCTTGGCTGCTTCGGACATCTTGGATGGCTCCCAAGGGGGATCCCAGACAACCTCCACCTTGGCATCCGTCACACCAGGAACATCCAGCACTCTG
>JBGQIR010000158.1:0-4941 GCA_041498535.1 Methylomirabilis sp. (SeqCode) | reverse complement strand
AGATCTTCTGCCGGCTCAACACCTTCAGCAACCAGGACCTCATCCGCCGGCTAGAGCACTGTGGGGGTGAGGCGTGGCTTTCTGACGTCGGCGAGTGGGTCTGGTACTGCAACGAATCAGAGGCGCAAGAGCTTGCCATGCGGGGCCGGCGGCTCTCCTTCGCCATGCTGGGGGTGAGGCTGAGGGGCCGGGTCCAACGCGGCGATGAGCACGCCCTCTGGCTCCCCTTCCGCGACCTCCTGAAAGGCCGGGAGGAGCCGGAGTCGCCTGAGGATCTGCTGGCGAACGCCCGGCCCTACCTTCCAGCGGAGGGCGTCTCGGGAGAGATGGTGCTCTCCGTGGGGAAGGCCGTCCACCTCTGGGCCCACGGAGCCCACGGCGTCATCGACATCAGCCCCTTCACCTGCATGAACGGCATCGTCTCGGAGGCGATCTACCCACGGCTCTCCCGGGATCTGGGCGGCCTCCCGGTTAAGAATTTCTACTTCGACGGCAAACCCACCGCGCTGGACCGCGATCTCGAAATCTTCCTGGAACTGGCCAGGGGATACCGCACGCGATCCGAGCGGAGGCCCGCCTCACAGCGAATCCTCAGACCCGCTCTCGGGGCTTCCTCTGATTTCTCTCCTTCATCAAAGCGCCCCTCGTTGGCCTTACCCCGAGCGCGCTTGAAGCCACGCGCTTACCTTCGGCCAGGTGACCATTGGTCCCTCGCTGTCGACGACGATATCAATGTGTCCGACGTTCCCTCCCGAGACCTCGAAGAATTCACGATCCGCACTTGTCACGAGGTCCACTAAAGCCTTCGCCGAATCAGGGGGCGCGAGGAGGTCTTCCGTATGGGCCAGCACCAGCACGGGACAGGTGATGAGGGAGGGATCGATCAGCCTGCCGCCGATGAACAGCTCCCGTTCGATCAGCTTATTGGCCTGGACGAATTCCTTGATGAACTGCCGGTACGCCTCCCCTGGAAATGGTAGAAGGTCATTCAGCCACTGATTCAGGAGCTTTTGCCTCTTCAGGTACTCCCTATCCCATAGGTGCAGAAGGAGATCGAGCCAGATCCTGAGGTTGCGCTCGGGCCAGGTAGCGTTCGCGAACAGCCTGATTTGATCCCGTATCCAGTCTCCAGGGACGTTGCCGACAGCATCGACGAACCGATCGACATCGAAGCCTTGGAGCCACTGGTACAGAGGCCCTGCCTTCGAAAAATCGAGGGGCGTTGCAAGGGTGATCAGGTTCCTGACCTTTTTAGGGTTCGAGGCGGCGTAGAGGACTGCGAAGAGTCCGCCCAGGCAGTAGCCAAGGAGAGTTGCTGATGGAGAGCCGGACAATGACAGGACGTCCTCTAGGGCCAGGTCGAGATCCTGGAGGTAATCCTCGAAGCGCCGGGTCCGATCCGAGCGATCCGGGCTGCCGAAGTCGATGAGGAAGACGTCAAGGCTCTGGTTCGTCAAATGTTCGATGAAGCTCACACCAGGGAAGAGGTCGAGGATGTATGGCCTGACGAGTAGCGGGGTGACAATGAGAACAGGATGTGGATATCGCGTCGGGCGCGGGGGTGGGTAGTGGAGGAGCAGGACTTTGCCCCTTTGAGCGATGAGCTCGGCTGAGGTCTCTGCGGCCTGCACTGCGAATGTCTCCTGCAGTTCGTTCAGCTCTGAGCGAGGAGAGGTCTCCCTTATGCCGCCTCTGTCGTGGCGGGTGGGACACCACCCATGGCGGCCTCTAACTGCCGGCGCCGGAGGGGGTGCTGGAGCTTCCGGAGGGCCCCCCGCTCGATCTGGCGGATCCGCTCCCGAGTGAGGTCGAACCGTTGGCCGATCTCCTCCAACGTGTGAGGCGGCGCCGCTCCCAGGCCGAACCGCAGCCGCAAAACCTCCGCCTCCCGCGGCGTGAGGGTCGTCAGCATCTGGCTGATAACCTCCGACAACCCGGCAGAGGCCACCTGGTCGAAGGCCGACGTGACCTCCGGGTCGGTGAGGAACTCTTTGAAGGAGTCCTCCCCGTCCTCTCCCAGGGGGGCGTCGAGGGAGACGGCATCCCGGCCGATCTCCAGCGAGAGGCGGATGCGCTCCTTGCTAAAGCCCACGGCCGCCGCGATCTCGTCTGGGGACGGCTCGTGGCCAAGCTCCTGCACCAGGTGCGGGATCGCGCGGGTGATCTTGCGCCGATCCTCAAACAAGTGGACCGGCACGCGAACCACGCGGCCGTGGTCGTCGAGGGCACGAGTCACCGCCTGTCGGATCCACCAAGTGGCGTAGGTGGAGAACTTGAAACCTCGACGGTAATCGAACTTCTCGACCGCCCGGAAGAGGCCAGCATTGCCTTCCTGGATGAGGTCAAGGAACGAGAGGCCCCGGCTGACGTATCTCTTCGCGATGGAGACCACCAAGCGGAGGTTCGCCGTGATCATCCGCTCCTTTGCCACTTGGTAGCGCTGCTGGCCAGCCTGAATGGCCGCCCCCACCGCTTGCAAGGTGTCGAAGGGCACCCCAGCCTCCCGCCTCACAGCCTTCAGGGCCCGGTCAGCGGTGCCGAGCGCGGTCTGCGCTCTCATCGAGGGTTGCTGTCTATGGGCCCCACCACGGCCTCTCCTGGCCGCGCCTCGCCGGATCTGTTGGCCGGAGCGCAGGGCGGCGCGGGACCGGTTCGCTCGCCGGGCGATCCGTCTCGTGGTCTTCGTCGCTTCCGTCCCGATCTCTAGCAGCCGCTGCAGCCGTTCGGTCGCTCGCCGCAAGACTCTATGATTGATCGGAAGCTGTTGGAGGCCGGCGGCCGCCACCCCCACCTTGACCTGCAGTAGCTTCTTGAGGATAGGCAACTGGGCGGTCCACTTGACCGCAACCTGTTCCGCACTGAGATCAGGGTAATCAAGGAGATCGGTCGGATTGGCGCTGCCCGCTTCGATGTGCCGGACGACCGAGGCAACCTCCCTCTGGACAAGACGGGTTTTCAAGAGCGCCTCCAGCACGGCCGCCTTCCCGGCCTCCATGTCCTTGGCCAGCAGAATCTCCCCTTCTCGGGTCAACAGGGGGTACTTTCCCATCTGCTGGAAGTAGAGCCGGATTGGGTCGTGATCCACGTCAATCGGCTCCTCTGGCTCTTGCAGGAGTTCTTCTTCTTCGTCAGCGACGATCGATGCTTCAAAGTCGGTATCAGCGTGTTTCATCATTCTCCTTACGTTCGTGTTTGGTAACCGACCATACTGCTTCCGAGTGCCGTGAGGATGCATGATGTGGCACCCGTCTTTACACGGTGACGCTCCTACTCAGTGTGCGATCCTCCTCTATTAACGTGCTGGATGAGGCGGGAGATGAGCCCCCGAACCTCTAGCTCTGTGTCTTTATCGAGGGGCCGAGGGCACAGGGACGGTCGGTGCCGGGAGACGACCGGGCTGCTCGCATCCCAGGCGTGCCACTCCACCAGCAAGATCATCGTCTCGAAGAGCGCTCGCTCCTGCGCCCTCCGATGGGCGTTCCGCAGCCGGAGATGGTGGAGCACAATCTGCGCGCTGAGCGGATGTGCCCGACCCTCGGCAAGGGTCCGAATGCCCGTGTCTGACACGGCCTCCAACAGCTCCCGGATGGCCCCCAAGGACAGCCCATGCCGCGATTGTAAGGTCTTGATCGCTTTAAGCCGGTGAAGCTGGCCGCGCTCAAAATAGGCCACATGCCCGCCCCGATACGTAGGCGGGGGGAGGAGCCGAATTCTCGGGGAGTAGTAATATTGGAGCGTCCGCCGTGTTACATCAACGCCAGCGGCTCGCGCGGCCTGCAGAAAGACATCTAACGGGAGAAACTGCCGTGCGGGCAGGGCAGGACCCTTCAATCCCTTCGCTGTCACACTGTTAATTTAGCATTTCTCACTGCGAAATGCAAGATTCTTTTCCCGTCACCCATAGGTTAACGACTTGACAAACAGAACCCCGAGCGAGCCGCAAGGTAGCTCTTCTACTGGGCGAGATTATATGGTAGACACTCAGCCAGGTTGCAGATCCCAAAGCGAGTCAGGTTCTTGCTTAGAAAGCAAAAGCCACAAGGCATCAGGGATTTGCATCACCTCCGGGCCAACTGCGCCCGACGCCTCATGGCTTTCTCGAGGAAGCATTCTACAAGCGGCCCCGGCTCCCAGGACAACCCCTTAAACGCTGCAGGCAACCACATAGCCGCCTGTCGCTTAGTCAGCCGTCCCCGCCCTGAACGCTTCCTCACAAATAACATAGTGCAAGGCTCCCATATTTTCAAGGCCTACTGTCTTCTTTTTCGCCGATATTCTAAAATCGGGTCAGTCTGCCACTGGGTGGGGCGAGCAGGTCCCACTCACTCGATCGTGCAAGAACAGACAGTTAGAGAGGCCTTGCAGTGCTCTTATAGGGAAAGGTTGCCCCATTTTCTCCTGTTTTGGCGTTTTTGTTCCTCACCGCGACTTCAAAGAGTCTCAATAACCTATTGAAATTACAAAGGGATTTCCCCTGGAAGGCAGGAGGGCGTCAGTGGTTTGGTTTGGCACCGGCATTGCTCTTGTCCCGCTAAGGTGGGACGATTATCGTACTAGCACAGTTGTCCTCAAGGGGGCTCGGTACCGACATGGAAAAACGGCCGTTTATCATCGGAATGATCATCTTCGGGATATTCCTCGTTATTATGGCCTTACAGCCCTTTTTCATGGCAGAGAAGCCCCGGGAGATCCCTTATAGTGAGTTCAAGCGGCTTCTCGTGGCCAGGAAGGTCGCCGATCTGACGATTTCAGAGAAGATGATCCGGGGGAAGACCATCTTGGAAGAGGGGCCCGGGAAACCGTCAAAGCCGTTTATCACCGGACGCGTTGAGGATCCGGACTTGGTGAAGCAACTTCAGGAGGCGAACATCAGCTACTCCGCCGCCCAAGAGGTCTCCTGGCTCAGAAATTTGCTTGCCGCCTGGCTTGTCCCTCTTCTCT
>JBGQIR010000157.1:0-4973 GCA_041498535.1 Methylomirabilis sp. (SeqCode) | reverse complement strand
TCGCCTCGACGAAGGCCGGGCCATTGTAAGTCTGCGGGCCGACGAAGAACGAGTGGTGGAACTGGCAGAGCCGTTACGAGAGCTTCCGCTCAAAGCGGGCGATCATCTACTCTACGACCCCCGGTCCGGGCACATTCTGGAGAAGTTGCCGAAGAGCGAGGTCCAGGATCTGCTCCTTGAAGAGGTTCCGGACCTCGGCTATGACGCCATCGGTGGCCTCGGCGGTCAGATCGAGATGATCAGGGATGCTGTCGAGTTGCCCTATCTGTACGCGGAGTACTTCCGGGAACACAAACTCCAGCCCCCCAAAGGGGTGCTCCTCTATGGCCCGCCGGGCTGTGGCAAGACCCTGATTGCAAAGGCGGTCGCCCACTCCCTGGCAGAGCAGCTTGCCAAAAAAACCGGCCAGACGGTCAAAGGGTACTTCCTGAACGTCAAGGGTCCAGAGCTGTTGAACAAGTACGTCGGTGAGACGGAGCGGCAGATCCGGGAGATTTTCGCCCGGGCGAAGGAGAAGGCCACCGAGGGCTCGCCGGTCGTCATCTTCTTCGATGAGATGGACTCCCTTTTCCGGACCCGTGGTTCGGGCATCTCTTCCGACGTCGAATCGACTATCGTCCCTCAATTCTTGGCAGAGCTCGACGGGGTGGAGGGGCTGAAGAACGTCATCGTCATTGGAGCCTCGAACCGGCAGGATCTCATCGACCCGGCGGTCCTGCGGCCAGGTCGCTTCGATATCAAGATCAAGATCGACCGCCCCGACCAGAGTGCAGGTCAGGAGATTTTCTCGAAGTATCTGACCCCGGATCTCCCGTTTGCGGCGAGCGACCTTCGCGCGCACGAGTCACCGGAGAAGGCGGCGGCCGCTATGATCGCCGAGGCGGTCACGCTCCTGTACGCGACTGTGCCGGAGAATCGCTTCTTGGAGGTCACCTACGCCTCTGGGCAGCAGGAGACGCTGTACTTCAAGGATTTCGTCTCCGGCGCCATGATCGAGTCGATCTGCACGCGAGCCAAGAAGCGGGCAGTGAAGCGGATGATCGCCACGGGGGTCAAGGGCCTCACGACCGAGGACCTGCTCGACGCGGTCCGGACCGAGTTCCGGGAGAACGAGGACCTTCCAAACACCACCAACCCGGACGACTGGGCCAGGATCGCAGGCCGGCGGAGCGAGCGCATTGTCAATGTCCGAACCGTCTTTGACCGTGAAGGGAAACGGTCCCGAAAGGTCGAGACGATCTCCACTGGTCACTATCTGTAATCAGCCTTCTAGTATGTGCTGGCAGATGACGCTGGATGTAGCTTCGGCGGAGGACTCTTCATCTTCCGAAGGAATCTCGGGATCACTCGGGGCGAGTGGGAAGAGACCCCGATAAATCTGGACTGAGTCGTCTCCTCCCTGGTATCCTTCGTCGAAGCGGGAGCTTCATTCACGAGGTAAGATGGCGATCGAAAAGATCATGGGAACCGAGATCGAGCTCGGGATCACTTCGAAGGACTCGTCGGGCTTCGATCCGGTGTCGAACTCCATCTTGCTGATCAATAGCCATCGGGCCATCGCTGAAGTGAAGGCGATGTGGGATTACGCCGGAGAGAATCCGCTTCTCGACGCCAGGGGATTCGAGGTGAGCGGTGAGCACGAAAAGCCCAGCCAGCAGGACAACCGCACCATCAACAAGGTCCTTCGTAACGGCGGCCGGCTCTATGTGGATGGGGCCCACCCCGAATACTCCAGCCCGGAGTGCAGCAATGCCCGTGACGTCGTCTGCTACGAAAAGGCCGGCGAGCGGATCTTCGAGATGTGTCTCGCCTCCGCCAATCTGACCCTTCCGGAGCAGCAGCGACTCTTCATTTACAAGAATAATACCGACGGCAAAGGGAATAGCTACGGCCATCATGAGAACTATTTGATGGACCGCCGGCTTCCATTCGAACAGATCGTCCAGGGATTTGCCCCGTTCCTGGTGACCCGTGTCGTGTTTGCGGGCGCGGGCAAGGTGGGGGCCGAGAACGGCACGGAGCCATGTAACTATCAGCTCTCCCAGCGGGCCGACTTCTTTGAAACCTTCATCGGCCTCGACACCATGGCCAAGCGGCCGATCATCAACACCCGCGACGAGCCCCACGCGGACGAGGAGAAGTACCGGCGCCTGCACGTCATCGTCGGCGACTCGAACATGTCCGAGTTCGCGACCTACCTGAAGGTCGGGACAACCGCCATCGTCCTCGCCATGGTGGAGGACGGCTTCATCAAGCGCGACCTGGCCCTCGAGGATCCGGTCCGGGCCATCAAGGAGATCTCCCACGACGTCGCCTGCAAGCGCCGGGTGAAGCTGAAGCGCGGCAAGGAGTTCTCCGCCATCGAGATCCAGCGGGAGTACCTGGACCTCGCCCTGGAGTACTACCAGGGCCAGGAGCGCAGCCCGCAAATCGCCGACCTCCTGGAGAAGTGGCAGTACGTCCTGGACAAGCTCGCCGAGGACCCGATGTCGCTGAACCGCGAGCTCGACTGGGTGATCAAGCGCGAGCTCATCACCTCCTATATCAGCCGCAAGGGCTGCTCCTTCGACGACCAGCGCGTCTTCATGATGGACCTGCAGTATCATGACATCAAGCGCACTCGTGGGCTCTACTATCTCATGCTGCGGGACGGTATGATCGATCGCGTGATCACCGACGCGGAGATCGAGCGGGCCATGACGACCCCTCCGCAAACGACGAGGGCCAAGGTCCGAAGCGACTTCATCAGGTTCGCCAATGAGAAGAACAAGTCGTACGACGTCGGGTGGAGCTACCTGAAGCTGAATGATCGGTATCAGCGCACCATCTTGTGCAAGGATCCATTCAAGTCCTGGGATCCCCGGGTGGATGAGTTGATCGGCTCGTCGTAAGTGTCGCGGGAGATACAGGTTGCTTGCTCGTGGTGGGCTTACGAGGGAGCCGAGCGGGTGAGGGAGTCGATGGGGGCGTGAACCGGGTGGACCGTAAGATAGACGAATAGAGGGGTGGCAGCCGCCATCCCTCTTGTATTTCCGCCCGTCGTGGGCGGACCATGAGAAAGGAGCAATCGAGTGGAGGTTGAGGTCAAGACACAGGACCTGCTCTCCTATGAAGGAGACGCGCTCATCGTGAATCTCTTTGAGGGGGTCAAGCAGCCGGGCGGCGCCACAGGGGCCGTGGACAAGGCGCTCGCCGGGTCGATCGCCGCGGCCATCCGCCGACAGGAGTTCAAGGGAAAGCTTCATGAGCGGCTCCTGCTTCACACCTTTGGCCGCCTTCCGGTTGAGCAGGTGCTGGTGATCGGGCTCGGCAAGCAGGAGGCGTTCACGCTCGATCGGATCCGATCGGCTTCGGCAGAGGGGCTCCGCCATCTGCGCGATGTCGGCGCCGGGCGAGTGGGCTCGATCATCCACGGCGCCGGGGCCGGTAGCATCGAGGCGGGGCAGGCGGCCTGCGCCGTGACCGAGGGAGCGCTGCTGGGCCTCTATCGCTTCGGAAAATATAAGAAGCCGGAGGAACACGAGGAGAAGGCGATCCAGAAACTCACGCTCCTCGAACGCGACAGGGCGAAGATCAGGGCTATAGAGGACGGGGCGCATCGTGGACGGATCCTGGCCGAGGCGACCATCCTTGCTAGAGACATGGTGAATGAGCCGGCCAACACCCTTACGCCATCAGAGCTAGCGGATCGGGCCAGGAAGATGGCGCGCGCGCTTGGCCTGACGGTCAAGACGCTCGAGCGTGCCGACATGAAGAAGCTCGGTATGGGGGCGCTCCTGGGAGTTGCACAGGGGAGTGAGGAGCCCCCCAAGCTTATCGTCGTCACCTACAAGGGCAAGAAGGGAAAGGGTAAAGGTAAGGGCCCACATCTCGGTTTTGTTGGCAAGGGGATCACCTTCGATTCGGGGGGAATCTCCATCAAACCGAGCGAGGGGATGGAGGCGATGAAGGGCGACATGGCTGGTGGGGCGGCAGTTCTTGCGGCCGTCAAGGGGATCGCAGAGTTGAAGCTGCCGGTCGATGTGACCGCCATCGTGCCGGCCACGGAGAACCTTCCGAGCGGGACCGCCCAGCGCCCTGGCGACATCGTCAAGGCCATGAACGGCAAGACCATTGAGGTAATCAACACCGACGCCGAAGGGCGCCTGATCCTGGCGGATGGATTGTGCTATGCCTGCGACATGGGCGTGACACATGTGGTGAACGTGGCGACGCTGACAGGCGCCTGCGTCGTCGCGCTGGGCTCACTTCGGACTGGCGCATTTACCAATGATCCTGGGCTGATGCGTCGGGTGAAGGAGGCCGGGGAGGCTTCGGGCGAGAAGTTATGGGAGCTTCCCCTGGACGACGAGTATGGCGAGCAGATCAAAAGCGACTATGCTGACATGAAGAACGTGGGCGGGCGGAAGGCGGGGGCTATCACGGCCGCAAAACTCTTGGCGAACTTTGTAGGCAAGACTCCCTGGGTTCACCTGGACATCGCCGGGACCTCGCAGGCCGAGAAGGACTATGGGTATCAGGTGAAAGGTGCGACGGGCGCCATGGTCCGCACTTTGATCCATCTGGCGATGGACTTCGCCGGTGCCAGGGACGGATGATCTGCGACGGAAGCAGAGGGTGCAGTGCGCTACGACCCCTCTATACTGCGACGCAGGTTACAGTCCTTGTGACGCCCTTCAAGCTCCGGATCTTCGAGAGGATGATTGCTCCGATCGCGCCGACATCTGGCGCTTCGACGCACGCGATTACGTCGTAGGGCCCCGTCACAGCGTGAGCCGACTTGACCCCTTTCACCTTCTGAAGCGCTCTCACGATGTTAGCAGTTTGATCCGATGCACCTTCGATCAGGACATACGCAGTCGTCGTCACGGTGAGTCCCTCCTCTTAAATGGCCTAGGGTTCAGGGGAGAGGGTCTAGGGTTTGGGAAAGCACTCCGCAGATCCCGAATCCTGGTTCCGTAACCCTATTTTCG
>JBGQIR010000156.1:0-4975 GCA_041498535.1 Methylomirabilis sp. (SeqCode) | reverse complement strand
CGACATCGAGAAGCCGCTCTTGCAGCTTCCGGCTAACTACCTGGGCTGGTTCTGGCCCCGTCTCCGGGAACAGGATGACGAACTCGTCACCCCCGACTCGGGCAATAACGTCAACTGCCAGACTGTTATGCTTCATCGTCTCAACTACTTACTAGCCTTCCGCTTCGAGGCACCGGCATCCGAGATGAAGCCCCCCCATTGTTTCCATATTCAGTCGCGGGCGCCGGGTACCTCGCAGACACACCGAAATCCGATCAAGATGTGTCGGGCACCTCTCACCCGGCCGTGGCGGGCTGCCGCCCTGCAGATCCCAGGCTGATCATCCCAGGACCCACCTCCTTTCATCACGATCCTGCCGTCGGGGAGAATAGAGCTGCTCCACTCAAAGACATTGCCAGCCATGTCCAAGCACCCGTAGGGACTCGCCCCCTGCGGGTAACTTCCGACCTCTGTGGTTCCACCGACCCGATTCTCGGCATTAGCCAACGCTGGCCGCCACCGATTCCCCGAAGGAAAATATCGCCCATCGGTGCCTCTGGCCGCCTTCTCCCACTCTGCTTCGGTCGGGAGGCGATACCGCCGCCCCTCCTGCTGGCTCCGCCATCGGGCGTAGGCCAGGGCGTCATCGAGGCTCACGAGGACGACGGGATGCCTGCCTCGCCTCTCAGGATGGCGCTCGTGCCAGAGGTATGGCTCTACCTCCTCATACGGATGGACCAGATACCCCTGGCGCCGGTATTCCTCTTCGGTGATAAACGGAACCCGATGTCCGGTCTCCTGGACGAACTGCTGATAGTCGGCGTTGGTCACGAGGTATCGGTCGATGGCGTAGGTCCCGAGGGTCACTCGCTGGAGTGGGAGCTCAACATCGAACCATCGGTGGCGCCTCGCGTCCTCCCCGCCAATTCGATAGGCGTAGGCCCGTTCCTTGGCATCGCTTCCCATCCAGAAAGGACCGGCTGGTATGATGGCAACCCGCTGGTCCTTTCGGCACTGCGTAGCCCAACTCCATTCGATGAACGGCGAAAGCACAAAGACCGTGACCCCCTCGAGGAAGCGACGTCGGCTCACGCCCCGCATGGGTAGCCCCACTGTTCCGGCATGTGTTTCGATGGGTTGGGTAGGCGAATCCAATTGATCCATCTTCGCGTTTAATGGAGTGTTGTAAACAGGGTGGCGCTAGCGATTGCACCCTGGATGGGCTCCATTATAGAGCCAAAAGGCACTCTTAGCGATGGTGCCGACTGCGTGAGGATCTCTGAATCAGTTTGGAGGAGGATGTGACACATACAAGGTAGAGCTAAGCATGGGGCCGCACTTCAGAGGATTGCATGCATGGTGGCCCCAACGGGACTCGAACCCGTGTTTCGGCCTTGAGAGGGCCGCGTCCTAGGCCACTAGACGATGGGGCCATGTGGCCAGAGAAGCAGAAAAACCGCGCCTACTATATCGGAAAGGTGAACCGCCGCGCAACCAAAAACCAAGAGGAACCGGAAAGTGCTCCAAGCCTGACTCTTCAATCAGAGAGGCGACAATACATCTAACAATCGACTCTCGTCCTCTTCCCCATTCCGAAACTCGGATGCTTTAGGCTGTCCTATTTCACATGAAATTTAATCAAAATTTGTGAGAAAATTAATCATATCCACTGAGCTGACGGGGGTTTCTTCTTGAAGCCGCCTAAGAAACTCATTAGAATACCTTGCCAAGAGAAAATACCAAGAAGCGATCGCAGCATCTCCCGACTGGGAGGAAGGTTGTGTCTCAATCCTGCATCGGCTGGAGCTCTCTTCCACGTGTGGTCTGCCGGTTAGAGAGGATCTAGGGTGGATTCTCGCAATCACCCCCAATGATAAGACGAGTCACCGAGCATTCAATCACAATCGCCTGAGAGGCGAAGGAGGAAAGTTAGCATGCGGTCTTTGCGCGTCGGCTCCATCGTCGCGTTGCTGGTCGTTGCCGTCTTCGGGAGCGGAACGAGCATGGCTGCGCGGGAATTCACCAACACGGATGTTAAAGCCAAGGTCGAGGAGATCATCGCCGCGAAAGTCAAAGAAGGGGGCGGTGTCTTCAAGTTTCGAGACGAGAGGACGGGGGAAGTGGTGCCGCTCGAGTTTGTGAGGCTCCGCTTCATCCGCGGGATCAAAGGGCATGGGTATTTCGGCAGCGTTGACTTTCGTGTCCAAGGCGAGCCCGAAAAGCTCTACGACATCGATTTCTGGGTGAAGCCCCAAGAAGACGAGCTCGTCCTGATGGACATCAAGACCCATCGGTACCCGAAGAAGGAGGGGAACGAATGGGTGCAGGTCCGCACGGATCCCCTCCCCTGGTGGTGGGCCGTCGCTCAGGAACATCCGGGCGAGACAGAGGAAAAGAAGGCTTGGGAAGTCAAGGCGGCGATGCACGAGCACATCGCCCAGAAGACAAGAGAGGGTGGCGGTGTCTTCAAGTACAAGGATGAGAAGACCGGCAAAGACCTTGAGCTTGAGTTTGTGACCATCCACGATCCCGTCACCCATACGAAGCAAGGGTACTTCGCCTGCACCGATTTCCGTGTCAAGGGCGAACCAGAAAAGCTCTATGACCTGGATTTCTGGTTGAACGAAAAGAACAGTGCGCTCGTCGTCACCAAAACCGGCCTCCACAAGGAGCCTGCAATGGAAGGTGGTAAGTGGGTAAAAAAGCCCCGCTATGGCTTTGACAAGGACGGCAATCCGGTGGAGATTCAGTAGCCAGCCGCAAAGACACTGAGGGCAATGAGGCTCACGCAATAGCGTGACGTATCAGGCGGAGGTGTCCAAGCCGTAAGCTGGAAGTGGGAATGAGAAAGCGGCCTCGGTGTTTTGCAGGGGCAATAGTGACCAATAGCCGATAGGGAGGTGGCGTGCCTTTCAAAAAGAATACCCCACGCCAAGGGCATGGGGTATCGCGTTTCTCGCTCCCGCTCCCTGTTAGGGAAATGATCCTGGAACGGGCCTGCGGATCTGGCCGTCTCTCTTACACTGTCACAGTGTCTTCGGCGGCGCTCTGCACAGCGGTAGGAATATCAGCCCGAACAGGGCGAAGGATGTGGTGCGCAAGGCCTGCAAAGCAGGACCGCAAGTGGACCCTGGAGACTCAACAATTCGAGTGGCTTAGGGTAAAAAGGATCGGCTGGACCAGATTAGGGGAAGTTGATGCTGTGGCCGCCATCGACGACCACGACGCTTCCCGTCATGTAGCGGCCCGCATCTGACGCGAGAAGGAGGAGCGCGCCGTCCAGGTCGCTCGGCTCACCAAACCGGCGCAGTGGGATCCGTTTCAAGAGCGGCTGTCCTGCGGGGCTCTTCAGAAAATCGCGGTTGAGGTCGGTTTCGATGTAGCCCGGGGCGAGCGCGTTCACGCGAATACCGTACCGCACGAACTCGAGGGCCATCGACTGAGTCAGGTTGATAAGGGCCGCCTTCGACGCGCTATAGGCGGCGACCTGTGCCGCCGCGCGCAACCCCAAGATCGAGGCCACATTGATGATAACCCCGCCCCGGCCATGCTGCCTCATGTGCTGTGCCGTGGCGCGCGCGACCCGCATTGCACCTGTCAGGTTCGTCTCGAGAACGCTCGCCCATTCCGCATCGCTCTGCTCCAGGAGGGGGCGCGATGCCGCGACGCCAGCGTTGTTGACCAGTATCGTCACTGGTCCGAGCTCGGCCGTTGCCTTTTCGAGAGCCGCGGGAATGCTTGCGGGTTCCGTGACGTCGAGCGCGGCGGGAATTGTGCGGCCGCCCGCGGCCGCGATCTCCCTTGCGACCTCTTCGAGCCGGTTGACACGGCGGCCACACACCGCAACGGCTGCGCCAGCTTTCGCGAGCGTGAGGGCAAAGCGGCGACCAAGTCCGCCAGACGCGCCCGTCACAAGGGCGACCCGGCCCGTGAGGTCGAAGAGGTTTAGCGACGCGCTCACGAAACCTCCTTCGCCCGCTCGCGGAGCACGTATTTCTGGATCTTCCCGGTCGAGGTCTTCGGGAGCGGCCCGAAGACAACATACTTCGGCACCTTGAAATGGGCCATGTTGTCGTGACACCACTGGATGATGTCCTTCGCGCTGACGTGCGCCGCGTCCGGCTTGAGCGTCACGAACGCGCAAGGGACCTCCCCCCATGTTTCATCAGGTTTGGCGACGACTGCCGCCTCCATCACGGTGGGGTGGCGATACAGGAGCTCCTCGACCTCAAGTGAGGAAATGTTCTCGCCGCCCGAGATGATGATGTCCTTCAAGCGATCCTTGACCTCGATGTAACCATCAGGGTGCCAGACAGCGAGGTCACCCGTGTGCAGCCAGCCCCCCCGGAAAGCCGCCTCCGTCGCCTTCGGATTCATGAGATATCCCTTCATCACGGTGTTGCTGCGGAGCATGACCTCGCCCATGGTCTTGCCGTCCTTCGGCACGGGCTTCAATGTCTCTGAATGCGCGACCATCACACCATCAAGCGTCGGGTAGGCGACTCCCTGCCGTGCCATGAGGAGTGCGCGCTCCTGGAGCGCCAGCCCGTCCCACTCCGCTTGCCAGGCACAGAGCGTTGCCGGCCCGTAGCTCTCGGTCAGGCCGTACAGGTGGGTGACGCGGAAGCCCATCGACTCCATCGCCGCGATGACCGACGACGGCGGGGCTGCCCCGCCCGTCGCCACATCGACGATCTGGTCGAACTTCGCCTTCACCTCGGATGGCGCGTGGATGAGCATCGTGAGCACGATCGGCGCGCCGCACATGTGTGTGACCCCGTGTGTCTTGATCGCGGGGAAGATCCGTGCGGGGTCCACCCGTCGCAGGCACACGTGCGTGCCGCCTGCTGCCGTCACCGCCCAGGTGTAGGTCCAGCCGCTGCAGTGAAACATGGGGAGCGTCCAGAGATAGACCGACCGCGGCGAGAGGCGAAAGGCGAGCGCATTGCCGAGCGCGTTCAAGTAGGCGCCGCGATGGCTGTAGACGACGCCCTTG
>JBGQIR010000155.1:0-5009 GCA_041498535.1 Methylomirabilis sp. (SeqCode) | reverse complement strand
GTTCAAGCGACATGGGTAACCCCATTCGCGTCTGCCGGATCATCGGCCGCCTCAACATCGGGGGCCCGGCGATCCACGCCATCCTGCTGACGAGGGGTTTGCGCGCCCGCGGATACGAGACCGTGCTGGTGGCTGGGCGCGAAGGGGCGCGCGAGGGCACCTTGCGAGATCTCGCGGCAGAAAAGGGCGTCGAGCCACTGTTCCTCCCGGAGCTTGGGCGCGAGGTCCGACCGGGTGGCGACCTCGTCGCCTTTTTCAGACTCCTCCGGCTGTTCCGGCAGCAGCAGCCGGACATCGTCCATACCCACACTGCCAAGGCAGGCGCCCTTGGCCGCGTTGCCGCCAAGCTGGCCGGCATCCCCATCATCATTCACACGTTCCATGGGCATATCTTCCGCGGCTACTTCAGTCGGGGAGCGACGCGCTTTTTCCTGGCAATCGAGCGGGGTCTTGCCTCCGCCACCACAAAGGTCTTGACCGTCAGCGAAGGGCAGCGGCAGGATCTTCTTCGCCTCCGAATCGGAAGCCCGGAGACTGTGGGAGTGATGCCCCTCGGGCTGGAGCTCGACAACCTCCTCCGATCCCATCTGCGGAGGGGGGAGGTTCGAGGAAGGCTCGGAGCCTCGCACGAGGTGCCGCTCGTCGGGATCATCGCCCGGCTCGTGCCGATCAAAGACGTGGGCACCTTCCTGGAGGCGGCATCAGATCTACGGCGATCCCGGCCGGATGTCCGGTTCCTGATCGTGGGTGACGGCGAACTCCGGCCTCTGCTGGAGCAACGGGCCCGCGCGTTGGGGCTGGACGGGAGCGCCCATTTCCTCGGCTGGCAGCGTGACCTCGAACCAATCTATGCTGACCTGGATCTGCTGGTCCTGTCGTCTCTCAATGAGGGGACCCCTGTTTCTCTTATCGAGGGAATGGCGGCCGGACTTCCGGTGGTGGCCACCGAGGTCGGCGGGGTGCCCGACCTCGTGGAAAACGGGAAAACCGGCCTGCTCGTTCCCCCCAGGGGTCCCAGGGCCTTGAGCGCGGCGATGGAGACACTCCTCGGCGACCCCGACAGGCGGCGCGAGATGGGACGGCTGGCGCGGGAGGCCGTCTATCCGAAGTATAGCGATGCCGCCCTCATGGATCGCATGGACCGCCTGTACTCCTCTCTCCTTCACGCCAGGGCGGGCCGCCGATCCGCCGGTCAGGAGATCCGCGGATGAAGGTCCTCGTCACCGGCGGCGCGGGGTATATCGGCTCTCACCTGGTTGACCATCTGCTCAGCCGTGGGGATGAGGTGTTCGCCATCGATAACCTCTCGACCGGTAATATCGCCAACATCCAGCCCCACCTCGGTCAGGGCCATTTCCACTTCCTGAATGACACGATCCTGAACGAAAATCTGCTTGACCTCTTGGTCTCCCAGGTCGATTTGGTGTATCATCTGGCGGCCATTGTCGGCGTCAAGAACGTCGTGGCCGATCCGCTGGCCGCCATCAAAGCCAACGTGACCGGGACCGAGGTGGTGTTGAATGCGGCCTTCAAATACTGGAAGAAGGTCGTGCTGGCCTCCACCTCTGAAATTTATGGCAAATCGGCCAAGATTCCCTTCCATGAGGACGACGATCGGGTCTTGGGCCCCACCACCGTGGGCCGCTGGTCCTACTCAACCTCAAAGGCGATCGACGAGCATTTTGCCTTCGCGTACGCGGCCAAGGGCCTGTCCATGGTTATTGTGCGCTATTTCAACTCATACGGCCCGCGTCTGGATGAGAAAGGGTATGGCAGCGTAATCGCCAACTTCGCCCGACAGGCCTTGAAAGGCGAGCCGATCACGGTGCACGGCGATGGCCTGCAGAGCCGTTGCTTCACCTATATCGATGACACCGTGGTGGGGACGGTCCTGGCCGGGGAGGTCAAGGCGGGGGAGGGATCAGTGTTCAATATCGGCTCCGATGCGGAAACCACGGTCCTGGACTTGGCGCTTGCCATCAAACGACTCTCCGGTTCTCGGTCTGACATCATCTTTGTCCCGTATAGGGCATACTATGGTGAGGGGTTCGAGGACACGCGACGGCGGGTTCCGTCAATCGATCGAGCGAAAGAGGTGCTGGGATTCGTTCCAAAGGTGGGATTGGAGGAGGGGCTGATGCGCACCATCGCTTGGTGCCGTGAACACTACACGCGTTGAACGGCTTCGCCGGAGAAACACAGATGCCCCATGGAGCGTTTGCTCGGAAGATCGAAACGAAGCAAGCAACGGTCGCCGTCATCGGCCTGGGCTATGTTGGGCTGCCGCTTGCCGTGGCCTTGGCGGAGTCCGGGTTGACGACGATTGGCCTGGATATCGACTGCGAGAAAGTGGACCGCCTTCGCAGAGGGCTGAGCTACATCCCCGACGTGGCGGCGACGGCCGTGGCCACCCAGGTGGGGGAGGGCAGGTTGGTGCCCGTGACAGACGAGACGGTCCTCGACCGCGTCGATGCGGTCGTGATCTGTGTCCCGACACCCTTCACCAAGGCGAAGTCCCCCGATTTGACGGCGGTCACCGCCGCGACTGAGATGGTGGCTCGGCACCTGCATCGGGGACAACTCGTCGTCCTCCAAAGCACCACCTATCCGGGGACGACAGAAGAGATCGTTCGTCCGATCCTGGACCGGACCGGGCTGCAGGTCGGTCAGGACTACTTTCTCGCCTTCTCGCCCGAACGGATCGATCCCGGAAACAGAAGCTACGGTGTCACCAACACCCCGAAGGTGGTGGGCGGCTGCACCCCCGCATGCACCGAGGCCTGCGCCGTCCTGCTCGGTGCCCTCATTGCACCCGATCAGATCCATCGCGTCTCCGGGCCCAGGGCGGCAGAGATGTGCAAGCTCCTCGAGAACACTTTCAGGAGCGTCAATATCGCCCTGGTCAATGAGCTCCTGAAGCTCTGCGACCGAATGGGGATCGACTTCTGGGAGGTCATCGACGCCGCAAGCACGAAACCTTTCGGTTTCATGCCGTTCTACCCGGGCCCCGGTGTGGGCGGCCACTGCATCCCGGTTGACCCGTACTACCTGGCCTGGAAGGCCAGAGAGTATGACTTCTACACCAAGTTCATCGAACTGGCCGCTGAGACCAACGCCAGCATGCCGTTTTACACTGTCCGGAAGGTAACCGACGCCCTGAATCGCATGGGCAGGCCCATCAAGGGGGCGAAGATCCTGATCCTTGGGGTTGCCTTCAAACGGGACATCGATGATCCGCGCAATAGCCCGGCCCTGGAAATCCTGAAGTCCCTGGCCGGGCAAGGCGCCGAGGTGACCTATCACGACCCCCACATCCCGAAGGTCGTCCTGTCTGAAAATCGTTTCCTCACTGGAGCCTCCATTGCCACGCTGGCGTCGGTCCCCCTCACCGCCGCCCGCCTCGAAGCCCAAGATTGCGTCCTGGTGGCTGTCGCGCACCGCGCCTTTGACTTTCCGTGGATTGTCCGACACAGCCGGCTGGTCGTGGACGCTCAGAACGCCACGAAATCGGTGCGGGAGGGTCGCGAGAAGATCGTGAAGCTCTAGTGCCGTTCCAACGTTATCCGCCTAACGACACATTGACGTATCAGCATACTGATCGGCTGTCGCACAATTCCTCCATTTGTGCCACACGGTTGGAACGGCACTAGGAATCGATATGGGGTACCTGCGCCCACTGGCCGAACCGCTCCTGCTGGCTCTTGCAGGCTCCCTCCTCTTCACTCCGCTCCTTCGAGGTCTTGCTTTTCGCCTCGGGTTTGTGGACCACCCGACCGCGCGTAAGATCCACCGGGAGCCGGTCGCCCTGCTGGGCGGGGTCGCGATCTACGGTTCTTTCGCTGCCGCGTTACTCTTCAAGGCCGCCGCGGCCGGCCCGCTGCTGGGCATTCTCCTCGGGGCGGCCTTCCTCATGCTAGTTGGGATAGTTGACGATGCGCGAGGAATGAACCCATGGGTCAAGCTCCTGGCTCAAACAGCGGCAGCATCGGTCGCGGTCGCCTTCGGCATCCAGACCACCTTTCTTGGGGTCCCGTACCTGAACGTCCCGTTTACCCTCCTCTGGATCGTGGGGATCACCAACGCCTTTAACCTGTTGGATAATATGGATGGCCTTGCGGTCGGCGTCGCCACGATTTCGGCCTCTGCCTTTGCGATCCTGGCCAGCCGCTACATCGACCTGGGTCCAGAACAAGCGGCCACCGCCATGGCGGGCGCCGCGCTCGCCGGCTCATGCCTCGGCTTTCTACGGTACAACTTCCTTCGAGCCTCCATCTTCATGGGGGATGCGGGGAGCTTGGTGCTTGGCTTCACCCTGGGTTCCCTCGCCGCCCTCGGGAGCTGGCGCAGTCCCACGGTTGCCACCTCCATTTTGATCCCGGTCCTGGTGTTGGCCTACCCGATCTTCGACACGACCTTGGTGACGCTCCTCCGCCTGCGAGAAGGCCGCCCTGTGTTCCAGGGCGGAAAAGACCATTCCTCCCATCGGTTGGTGAGCCTCGGACTTGGGCAAACCGAGGCGGTGCTCCTGATCTACCTCTTTTCCATCTGTCACGCGCTCACGGCAGCCCTGGTGACTTCAGTGACCCTGCGCCTTTCCCTGCTGGCCCTCGCCTCCAGCGCCGCTGTCATGTTTATCTTTGGCGCGGTGCTTCGGAAGGCGAAGGTCTGAAACCGCAGGGGGACATCAGAAGGGAGGACCGATTGGCAAAGCGAGGGGACAGCGTGATCGTGTTGCTGGTGATTCTCATCCTGGGAGCGCTGATAGGGACGGTGATAGGAGAGGTCATCGCGACCATCGCACCTGGTGGGACGCTGGAGAAGATTTTCAGTAAGGGGATCAACCCCGGCCTCTCTCCGCCCGCAACCCTTGACCTGAAGGTGATCAGCCTCTCCGTCGGGTTCAGCGTCAAGATCAACCTCTCGAGCCTGCTGGGCATCGGCCTGACCCTTTTGATCTACAGAAGGTTGTGATCATCCTGGCGTCCGCGTCTCCACGGCGTGAGGTCCTT
>JBGQIR010000154.1:0-5034 GCA_041498535.1 Methylomirabilis sp. (SeqCode) | reverse complement strand
GAAAGACTCTCGACGAAGGCCACCAGGTCCCACCGGTCGGTTTCGGGGAGCGTGCCCCACGAAGGCATTGAGGTCCCCGGGATCCCCTGCGTGATCGTTCGCAGCAAGTCGTTGTCAGTTGGCAGTGTCGTGGTGGAGCGGATCTTGAAGATCCCTCTGGTGAAGTCGCGGGGTTTGGGGAACAGGACGAACTCCGCCGGGCCATTTCCCTTCCCATCGACCCCGTGACAGACGGCGCATTTCTTCTCGTAAACCGCCTTGCCCCGGGCGACATCGCCTTTGGCTGGCTTCGGCTGAGCTGTGGCCTCTCCCGCGAACAACTTGGGGGCACCCATGCTGCCTGCAAGGGCGGCAAAGGCCGCAAGGGCGATCCATTGCGATCTCAGTGTTCTCATCGACATCCTCCCCTAGCGCTGACCAATCAGATCCTCTACACCCTGCGCCCCCAGTCCGCAGGAGAAGCTACATCCCTCCGGGGTAAACTCGACTGGCTGCAGGGCCGCCTCCTCAGCGGGACCGCACCCCCACCGGGCGGCCTCCGTTGACAGGAAGGCAGCCATCAATGCCCCAAGCTGCTTGTAGAACCCGCTCCCGGCCGCGCCCTGGAGACGTTTGGCGAAGGAGGGCGCCCAGCGGAGCAGGTGGTCCGTAAGGAATTTCGCCTCCGCATCCCGACACAGCTCGACCTGCTCAGGGCCGTGATGCTTCAGGGCATACGCCTCCTTGAAGCAGAGGAAGTGGAGGAATTCCAGCTCGACGGCAAGATGATCCGGCCGCTCGTGTGCGCCCTCCGAGATATCCAGGCTGAACGCTCGGTAGAAGCCGGCGATGTCAGCGAGTTGCTGGGTTTGCTGGAAGAGATGGCGACTGTCATAGCGGGTCTCATACGGCGGGCAGAGCGACGATTCGATGTGGCCGAAAACGCGCCGATGGTCCGACTGGAGTTGAGCTAGGTCAAGGTCGGTTACGGTAGCTCGTAGGCCGTCCAGCGCAGGGCGCAGGGCTTCGCGCGCTCCTGCCGCGAGCAGGTCAAGCGTCCCCTCGAAAAAGGTGAGAGTGGGCTCTTTCAGGCTCGCCACCAGACACGCGTCCGGATAGCGGATCGCCCGGGAGAGCAAGAGGTAGAGGTCGCTTCGGCCCCATGCCACATCGATCTCTTTTTCTTCCGCTGAGCTTTTGAGCGTCAGTGTCATGTCTCTGCCCCTCTCAGATGGAGTTCGGTCGTTCCTTGGGCCGCTCATAGACCGGCTCTTCCACAGTGACCCGCACAGCCTCCTTGCCCGCCTTATCGAACCCGATGATGGTGTCGTTATACATCGCCCATGGCTTGCCGTTGATCTGCGTCTCGAAGGTCTTCTGCCCCTCTTCGATGGTATAGCGAAAGATCATCTTCTGTGTCGTGCGAAAGAGCTGCAGCACCGCCAGCATTTCGCGCGGCGGCGCGAGGTATTTGGCGATGGCGTCGTCCACGCCCGGCCCGAACATCTGGCGCAGATAGGGACGGGGCACCCAGCGAGGCGGGATGTAGTAGCCGTTGGGCTCGGTGCCGAACTGGGGGTACAGCGGCAGGGCGACCTTCTCCACCTTCACCAGGTAGTAGAGCGGGTGGTAGCGATCTTCGGCCCAGCTCCCGTCCTCGTTGATCTTCACGAGGCCCTGCAACCGGATCTTTCCGACGCAGGCCGCCATGCAGCGGGTCTCCATCGGCACGCCACCTGACAGCGGGTCCTTCCCCTCGATCCTTGGGTAGCAGGCGACGCACTTCTCCGAGACACGGGTCGTGGCCCGGTACATCGACTTCTTGTAGGGGCAGGCCTCGACGCACATCCGGTAGCCGCGACAGCGCGCCTGGTCGATCAGGACGATGCCGTCCTCAGGTCGCTTGTAGAGCGCCTTCCGTGGGCAGGCGGCGAGACAGGCCGGGTAGGTGCAGTGGTTGCAAATCCGTTGCAAGTGGAAGAACCAGGTCTTGTGCTCCGGGAGGCTCACGCCTTCCTTGCTGAACCCCATCGGGCCGGGCTCGTAGCCGGTGGAGGTGTCTTCGTAGATGTTGGGCGCCCGCCATTCGGCGTCGGTCGGGATGTAGCCGATCGCGCGCTTATGCCCGTCGGGGCCGTACCGCTTGACCGCCGCCTCGAAGATCGTCATCCCATTGTAGACGCCATAGGGCCGCCTGGCTCCGTCCTTCTGAGAGCCTTCCCAGGCGGCGCTGAGCCCGGCTTGCTTGTGCGCCTCATCCAGCATCTTCAGGATCTTCACATCCCAGAATTGAGGGTAGCCGCCGTAGGGCTTGGATTCCACATTGTTCCACCACATGTACTCCTGGCCCTTGGAGAAGGTCCAGGTGGACTTGCAGGCCATGGAGCAGGTCTGACAGCCGATACAGCGGTTCGCGTTGAAGACGAAGGCGAACTGCCATCGTGGGTGCTTCTCCTCATACGGGTACTGCATGGTGCGTCCGAGCTGCCAATTGTAGACGTCAGCCATCAGCGTCACTCCTTTATGGCGAACCGCGGAAAGCCCCAGCGCTCGCGGCCGCGGTGGATCAGCCCCCGAACATATTCGTCCCCTCGGCTCCTCCAGATGGCGTGGGGGCCGGTGTAGAACGGATCGTGAAAGAGCGCGAGCAGCTCCTCATTGCTCAGTCCCATCCGGATGAACTCCTCCACAATCGCGTTCGCCAGTTCCTCCGGGTCCCCGTCCGGCAGCGCCACGCCAACCAGTTCCATCGGATCGTCGTCTTCGAACTCATCTTTGGGCATCGGGACCCCCCTACTTCTTCTCTTCGATGAACCCGCCGTCCAGATACCTCTTCATGATCTCGTTCTCATTCCCCGGCGTGAAGCCGGTCCGTGCCGGCTCCCAGACTCCTTTGCTGCCGAGGCCGCCATCCTCGGCCTTGGTGACCTTCACCAGGGTTTCTTTTGGCACGGTGTTAATGGCATGGTTGTCGGCCTCGCCTCCGAAGATGAAGGTCATAGAGGTTTTTTGCTTGTGGAAGAGGGAATCGAGCTGGTGCATCGGCATGTGCCAGTTGCGGGTGACGCTTTGTTGGGAGCCGTACCGGAAGTTCGACTGGTACCCGGTATCCTCGGAGGTCGCCTGGCCGTCCGGCCTGGTCTCGTGCCCCTTCACGCTCTTTTCGGTGGCGATGAACGGCGCATGCTTCATCATGACACAGTGGTAGGGGAACGCCGGGTTGAACTTGACCCGAACCATGCAGCGGGCCACCTTGTAGAACGGATCGCTCGGTTTCCACCCGATGTACGGCCGGTCCGCCGGGTTGGCGTCCACATAGACGTAGTCGCCGTCATTGATCCCGAGGTCCTTGGCCGCCTGGGGGTTCATGTGGAGCTGGTGTTCGCCAACGCCAGACATCCGCTTGTCCATCCGGTAGGGATCCCCGAAGTTCGAATCCCAGATCAGGTTCCAGTCGCACACGCTCCACTGGGAATGGACCCGGTGTCGGGTCTTCGGCGTCAGGAAATAGAAGTGGTAACCTTTCGACCAGAGTGGGTTCTTGGTCTCCTTGACCTGACGCCATGGGATCTTCACATTGCGAATGGTCCGCTCGTCCCACCCCATGGCGTCGAGGGGGATGCCATAGTCGTCCGGTCGAATGTACGGGTTGCTTGACACGATAACATTGGGCAGGTAGGGGGTTGCCTCGGGTCCTTCCCGGTGGACGATGAAGTTCTCGCCGTACTCGATCACCTCAGGCTCGTCATTGTAGGCCTGGATCCGCCCCGTCGGCGTGAAGAACGGGACGTCGTCGTGAACCTGCTCCCAGAAGGGGATGCGGGGGTAGGTGCGGAACAGCATCAGGGCCGCGCCGGGCTCCCCGAACTTACCGGCCATGATCTCATCCAGTTTGTAGCCGGCTGTGGTGCTCGAGGAGTCGAGGAGGCGCTGAATGTAGACTTCCGGCCGCCCCTCGAGGGCGAATTTCCAGTAATCGGCGAACCGCTTGTCGTTCAGCAGCTCGCCTAGCTTGGCCGCAACGCCGGCCAGGATCATGACATCGTCCTTGGTGTTGTAGAGCGGCTTGATGCCGCCCTTCCAGATCTGCAGGAACGGGTTGCTGCAGGATGCGGTGATCTCGAGGGTCTCGAATTCCGGCCAGGAGTTGGCGGGCAATGCGATGTCGGCATACTCGATACTGGCGGTCATCTCGATGTCCACCGAGACGATCAACTCGACCTTCGGGTTCACGTTCTTTATCATCTCGTAGGCATGCTTGGCGTTGTTGATCAGGTTCACGTTGGTGAAGAACATGAGCTTCGTCGGTGTCGGCATGTGCGTCTGCCCGGTGAAAACCTTCCTCCCGTATTTTGGCGTGTTGACGATGAGCGGCATATCACCATGGTTCCAGTAGGCTGGCTCCTCGTCTTTGGTGTAGCTGTGGGCATGGATCTCTTTGCCGTGCGTGCCCGCGTCGAGGTTGGGATGGAAGGGGTCCTCCGCCACCCATCCCTTGAAGCCTGGCCCGCTCCAGGTGGAGCCCTGGAAGAGGGCGGACTTGTAGTTGCCGGCCCAGGTATGGCACCCGGCCCCGGGGATGCCGAGGTTGCCGGTCAGCATGAGGGGAAGGTAAAAGGCCCGGTTGGCCTCGGTCGCGTGGAACCAGTGGTTGATCCCCTCGCCGATGTGGATGGCCACCGGCTTGATCGTGGCGATGTCGCGCGCTAAGCGGCGGATCATCTCCTTCGGCGCCTGGGTGATCTCATGGACGGTGTCGAGGTCGTAATCTTTGAGGTGGATCTTGTACAGCTCGAATAAGGTGAAGACCTCCACTTCCTTGCCATCCACGGTCTTGACGGTGTAGCGCCCCTCCAGAGCAGGGTCGATCCCCTTTTCGGCCAGGTGCTTCCCCACATCGTCTCGGGTGATGGCCCGAGGGCCGCCGGTTTTCAGGTTCCAGATCACGAAATCGCCCAACCGTTCCCGTTGGTCAGGCGTCAGGCCATGGACCTGGACACTTGCTCCCTGCGTGATGTCCTGGTTTTTGTAGCCGGGGAAGATCTCGGCCGCCTT
>JBGQIR010000153.1:0-5124 GCA_041498535.1 Methylomirabilis sp. (SeqCode) | reverse complement strand
GGACAGCGGCTCCATGGCATGATGCGAAAACTGATTACCTGGCAGCACTGTCTCCGGGCGATGGAGCGGCGGGGGCGTCACCCTGGCGCGGTGGCGGCCCTAGTGCAGTCGGGTGGCGTGCCCCGGGGATCCCTGAAGGACGAGGATAAAGCGCGCCAACTTCTGGCCAGGCTGCTGACGGCGTTGGGGGCCCAGGCGGCGCGGCTAGGCCCGGCCGAGGGAAGAGTGGAGTGGGATGAAGAGCAGGAGGCGTGTCGAATCCTCCTGTCCTTTGGTAGCAACGGCCAGGGACAGCGAAGCGTCGCGGCCATCGATCAAGGGCTCATCGGATCGCCGGAATACCGAGAGCTAGAGGCCGCAGCCGCCGCGCTCGCCGGGCTCGGGGCGCCTCCGTTTAACGTGGCGGCGGAGGGGGAAAGCGCCTCCGCAGAGTCCTGGAGCGATCTGCTCGGCAAGAGCATGGGGATGGCCAAGAAGGGGTTGGGGATCCAGCGCTATAAGGGTCTGGGCGAAATGAACCCCGAGCAGCTTTGGAGAACCACCATGAACCCCGAGACGCGGACGCTGCTGCGGGTGACCGTTGAGGATGCGGTCGCCGCGGAGCAGATTTTCACGACATTGATGGGCGACCAGGTGGAGCCGCGACGTCAATTCATCGAGAGGCACGCGACAGAGGTCAGCAGCCTGGACATCTAGTTCACAGCTCAGAGTTCATAGATGAAGAGAGGACTTCTGGCCTTCGGCAGAATCGGGTTGCGTTACCATGAACTGTGAGCTATCGACTACGAACTCCTATCGCGTAACGGCCCGGCGATCGGGCCATTTTCATTTGTGCGGCCCGTGGAGGAGTGAATGCCTGAGGAGCAGCAAAGCGCACTAAACCGAATTGGCGAGGTGAGGCCGACCGACATCCACGAGGAGATGCGCCGGTCGTACATGGATTACGCCATGAGCGTGATCATCGGCCGGGCCTTGCCCGACGTGCGGGACGGGCTGAAACCGGTGCACCGCCGGGTCCTGTACGCCATGCAGGAGCTGGGGCTCGCCTTTAACCGCCCATACAAGAAGGCGGCCCGCGTCGTAGGGGAGGTCTTGGGCAAGTACCACCCGCATGGCGACACGGCGGTCTACGACACCATCGTCCGCTTGGTCCAGGATTTCTCGATGCGGTACCCGCTTATCGACGGCCAGGGAAACTTCGGCTCAGTGGATGGCGACGCGCCGGCGGCGATGCGATACACCGAGGTTCGCCTTGCCAGGATTGCCCAGGAGATGCTCCGAGACATCGACAAGGAGACGGTGGATCTGGCCCCCAACTTCGACGACACGCTTGAAGAGCCGACGCTCCTGCCGGCGGCCCTTCCAAACCTGCTCGTCAACGGCTCTTCCGGGATCGCGGTCGGGATGGCCACCAACGTCCCGCCCCATAACCTTGGCGAGGCCGTGGACGCCCTGCTGTTGCAGCTCGATGATCCCGAGGTGGCGCTGGATCGGCTCATGCAGGCGCTGCCTGGACCAGACTTTCCGACGGCTGCGTACATCCACGGCAGGCAGGGGATCCGGGACGCCTATACGACGGGCCGAGGCCTGATCCAGATGCGCGCGAAGGCGTTTGTGGAAAAGGGGAGGGGCGGGCGGGAGAGCATTATTGTCTCGGAGCTGCCGTACCAGGTGAACAAGGCGAAGCTGATCGAGCGGATCGCCGAGTTGGTTCGGGACCGGAAGGTCGAGGGGATTTCGGACTTGCGGGACGAGTCGGATCGCGAGGGGATGCGGATCTTCATCGAGCTCAAAAAGGACCAGTCGGCCCCGCCGATCCTGAACCAGCTCTACAAGCACACCCCAATGCAGTCCACCTTCGGTGTCATCATGCTGGCCCTTGTGAACAACCAGCCCAAGGTTCTGGCCCTGAAGGAGATGCTCCATCACTTCATCGAGCACCGGAAGACCGTCGTCATTCGCAGGACGCGCTTCGACCTCCGGAAAGCCGAAGAGCGGGCCCACATTTTGGAGGGGTACCGGATCGCGCTGGACCATCTGGACGCGGTCATCGCCCTCATCCGCCGGTCCCGCTCGGTGGACGACGCCCGCGCCGGGTTGATGGACCAGTTCGGGATGAGCCAGATCCAGGCCCAGGCAATCCTCGATCTTCGCCTGCAGCGCCTGACACAGCTTGAGCGGCAGAAGATCCAGGACGAGTACAGCGAGATCATTGCCGCGATCGAGCGCCTTCGCAGCATCCTGGCCAGCGATGCCCTGGTTCGCCAGATCGTCAAAGATGAGCTGCTGGCCGTGAAGGAGGCGTACGGGGATCCGCGCCGCACGCAGATCCTCGAAGAGACCGCCGACATCGAGCTGGAGGACATGCTGGCCGACGAGGAGATGGTGATCACCATTACGCATGGCGGCTATATCAAGCGGAGCAATCTCAACGTCTACCGGAGCCAGCGTCGAGGCGGCAAGGGGACGACCGGCATGGCGACGAAGGAAGAGGACTATGTGGAGCACCTCTTCGTCGCCACCACCCACAGCTATATCCTCCTCTTCACCAACCAGGGGAGGGTTCACTGGCTCAAGGTCCATGAGCTGCCTCAGCTCGGGCGGGCCGCGAAGGGCAAGGCCCTCGTCAACTTCTTGCAACTCGGAGCCGGCGAAACGATGACGACCGTGATTCCGATTCGCCAGTTCGAGGTTGATCGATACCTCCTTATGGCCACCAAGCGCGGGATCATCAAAAAGACCGAGCTCAACGCGTACGGCAACCCGCGTGCGGGGGGCATCATCGCGATTACGCTGGATGAAGGCGACGAGTTGATCGCGGTCCGCATGACCAAGGGAGACGACGAGATCCTGCTCGGCACCAGGCAAGGGATGGCGATCCGATTCAAAGAAGATGAAGCTCGGCCAGTGGGCCGGGCGGCCCGAGGCGTCATCGGGATCTCCCTGGAAGAGGGCGATGCGGTGGTCGGGGCCGAGGTGGTTTCGCCGGGCGCGGCCGTCCTGACGGTGACCGAGCACGGCTATGGCAAGCGGACCGAACTCGAAGAGTACCGGCTGCAGGGCCGGGGCGGCAAAGGGATCATCAACATTCGGACCACCGAGAGGAATGGCCCCGCGGTCGGGGTCATGCAGGTACAGCCCGGCGACCAGATCATGATGATCTCGCAGGAAGGAAGAATCACGCGGATGAGGGTGGACGAGATCAGCCTCATCGGCAGGGCCACGCAGGGGGTGCGACTTCAGGGGCTTGAGCCAACCGATCGCGTGGCAGCGGTGACCCGGCTGGTCAGCGACGAAGAGGGAGAGGAAGAGACGGAGGGGCCGGACTCGCCGTCCGAACCTGGGGCGGGAGCGAAGCCGCTCGACGAGGCTTGAGGGATGTCGAGGGGCGTGCTATAGTTTGGCCTCTGCGAGTTCACAGTTCAGAGTTCGTAGTTCATAGACAAAACCCGCAGAGACGCGCCCCCTCCTCACTCTGAACCATGAACCATGACCGAGGGGCAGCATCGTGCTGGACCTGAAATTCGTGCGTGACAATGTGGAACTCGTGAAGGAGCGACTTGCGGACCGGGGAGCCGCTCCGGCGGCCTTTGACGAGCTTGTTCAGCTCGACGCTGAGCGGCGAGCCATACTTGCCGAAGTGGAAAGGCTCAGGCAGAGGCGGAACGATCTGTCTAAAGAGGTCGCCGAATTCAAGCGACAAGGCAAAAGTACAAGCGACGTCGTCGCACAGGTAGCCGCAGAAGCTCCCCTTCTAAGTGGCCTGGAAAAAGAACTCAAGGAAAAGGATGAGCTCCTAGAGGATGCTGCGCTGTTTATCCCCAACCTGCCCCATGAATCGGTCCCGGTTGGGAAATCGGCCGAGGACAATGTCGAGGTCAGGCGATGGGGGGCGCCGCGCCACTTTGACTTCGCGCCGAAACCTCACTGGGAGCTCGGTGAAGCACTGGGCATCCTGGATTTCGAGCGTGCGGCCAAGATGGCGCAGTCTCGTTTCGCCATCCTCAAGGGGCTCGGGGCGAGGCTCGAGCGCGCGCTGATCAGCTTCATGCTCGATCTTCACGTGAAGGAGCACGGCTACACCGAGGTCCTCCCCCCATTTCTGGTGAATGCCGCCGCGATGCAGGGGACGGGGCAGCTTCCCAAATTCGACGAGGAGTCGTTCAAAACCAAGGACGAGGGCCTCTATATGATCCCGACGGCGGAGGTCCCGGTGACCAATCTTCACCGAGAGGAAATCTTGCCGCCCGGAGCGCTTCCCCTGTCGTACGTCGCCTACACGCCCTGTTTTCGGCGGGAGGCCGGCTCCTACGGGAAGGACACGCGGGGCCTCATGCGGCAGCACCAGTTCGACAAGGTGGAGCTGGTGAAGTTCGCGGAGCCCGAGCGGTCGTATGAAGCGCTCGAGGAGATGACCCGGCACGCGGAAACCGTCCTGCAACGGCTGGGGCTCCCTTATCGGGTGGTCACCCTCTGCGCTCCCGACTTGGGGTTTGCCGCCGCAAAGACCCATGACATCGAGCTCTGGATTCCGAGTCAGGGGACATATCGGGAAGTCTCGTCGATCAGCAACTGCGAGGCGTTCCAAGCGAGGCGAGCCAATATTCGCTATCGGCCTTCCCCAAAGGCGGCGCCGCGATACGTACACACGCTCAACGGGTCTGGTGTGGCCGTGGGGCGGACCTGGCTGGCAATACTGGAAAACTACCAGGAGGCCGATGACGCAGTGACCATTCCGGAGGCGCTTCGGCCGTACATGGGCGGCCTCGATCGCATCACATAGAACAGGGTATAGGGGTTAGCGTATAGGGTATAGAGGGGTCAGTGAACCCTCCACCCTGTATTTACATGGAGGGGTGGCCGAGTGGTTGAAGGCGGCGGTCTTGAAAACCGTTAGGCGAAAGCCTCGTGGGTTCGAATCCTACCCCCTCCGCCATTACACAGATCAGGGTATAGGGTGTAGGGTGGAGGGTTCAGGAGGGGGGACTCACTAGACCCTATACCCTTGACCCTGGACCCCAGCTTTTATACGGAGAGGTGACCGAGTGGCCGAAGGTGCTCGCCTGCTAAGCGAGTCTGTGCCGAAAGGTGCAGCCCGGGTTCGAATCCCGGCCTCTCCGCCAT
>JBGQIR010000152.1:0-5175 GCA_041498535.1 Methylomirabilis sp. (SeqCode) | reverse complement strand
GCCCCCAGCTTCGCCGCAAACTCGGGGGAGATCTCGAGATTCGCCAACCCGGTCACACCGTAGGCGCCGAAAAGGGACCGGGACCACTTCTGACCCCAGACCAGGCTTGTAGAGAGGATGGCACCATCCTCCACCATCTTGTGTGGCCAGACCTTGACATCGGCCTTGACCACTGATCCCTCCCCGACCTTGCACTGATCGCCAATCAAGGCGCCCTCGAAGAGGCGAGCCCTTGCCCTGATTTCGCTACCGCGGCCGACGATGTTCTCCTTCAAGACCGCGCGGGCTCCGACGAAGACGTTGCTCCAGAGGATCGACCCGGTGATAGAGGCGCCCTCCTCGATGACGCAGTTGTCCCCAATGGTGCTGCGGGTGATGTGAACGTTCGGCCCGACGTGTGTGTTCCTGCCAATCAGCACGCCGCCCTTCAGCGCGGCCGTGAAATCGACACGGCTTCCATCGCCCAGCCAGATCGACTTGTCAAGCCCCTCCACCAGTTTCCCGGGCAGCGCGATCTTGACCACGCCGGCGAGAAGGTCCTGATGAGCGAGGCGGTACTCGATCAGGTCGCCCACGTCTCGCCAATACCCCGTGGCCACATAGCCGAACGGTGCCCGACCCTCCTTCAGCAGCGCCGGAAAGAGGTCGCGGCTGAAATCATACTCCTTCCCGGTCGGGACTAGATCCAGCACCTCCGGCTCGAGGATATAGATCCCGCTGTTGACAGTGTCGCTGAAGACCTCACTCCAGCTTGGCTTCTCCAGGAAATGGGTGATGCGGCCGTCCTCTGCCGTGATGACCACGCCGTACTGGAGTGGGTTCTCGACCCGGGCCAAGACAATAGTGGCAAGGGCGCCTCGATCCTTGTGGAATTGCACCGCCGCCGCGAGATCGAAATCGGTCAGGACATCCCCACTGATGATCAGGAAGGTATCATCCAGAGAGGACTCGGCGTTCTTGACCGCCCCCGCGGTGCCGTAGTCCTCGGTGGCGGTCACGTAGGCCATCTTCACGTCGAATTCGCTGCCGTCGCCGAAGTAGCGTTCGATAATTTCAGGCTGGAAGTAAAGGAGGGTGACGAGATCTTGGAACCCGTGATCCTTGAGCAGAGCGACGATGTGCTCCATCATCGGCTTGTTGGCCATGGGGATCATGGGCTTGGGGACACTGTTGGTCAGAGGGCGTAGTCGAGTCCCGAACCCCCCTGCCATGATGACCGCCTTCACCGGTGTTCCTCCAGGCCTGCGGTCACTCGACTCGCGCCTGAGCCCATCGCATAGGGAATGCGGCTCGTTTGTGGGCTTGGCGAGGTATCCGCCAGTCTGCGATTGGGTCGGCAGCGCCAGCCGGTCCGCTTACGGGCGTGCTTCTTGTCGCAGGAGTATAGGTCTTAGCGCTAAAAACTGTCAAGGCGTTTCTCTGGCCAAAACGGCCTCGTTTGCGCGTGGGATCGACCACATCGCGATTCCGCCTGCGAAACGGTGGCTTGTGAAGGGCGGCGCAAGCCAGATCCCTCGAGGGAGTCCTGAAACAGCGTGAGTCCAGCCATACGCCAGCGTTTCGCTGCCATTGTCGATGTGCTCACAAGGCAGACGCCCGCCCGGCTTGGGCGCAGGTGGTGGGCTAGGACTTCAACCCCGTCTCCGCTATCCTGTACGAATGGAAGCGCCCTTCGGACGTTCCGGCGGGCCAATCATTACTATTGAAATACGAAGAATTTTTGAGTTTATCGAAGAAAAATCAGCAAATAGGAGTTTTCTGATGGTTCATTTCTCATAAAATCATGTAGTTCCACAAAACGCTAAAAATTTAGTCTTGCTTCTTTGGGTCGGGGGGGCTATTGTTGCTCTGTGTTAGCACTCTATCGAGGTGAGTGCTAACAGAGTCATCCTGAGCAAGGACGTCGCTTGTTCAGAGTTCATTTGTCAACCACGTGATGGGCAGTGGAGCATGGATGCTCTGCCGAGAAAGGAGTAAGCGATCGTGAAGATCAAGCCGTTGCACGACCGAATCTTGGTGAGGCGCTTGGAGGAGAAGGAGAGCAAGAAGGGCGGGATCATCATCCCTGATACTGCAAAAGAGAAGCCGCAAGAGGCTGAGGTCATCGCTGTCGGCCCAGGCAAAGTCGGCGACGATGGGAAAAGACAGCCGATGGACGTGAAGGTCGGCGACAAAATCCTCTTCGGGAAGTACTCCGGCTCGGAGGTGAAGCTGAACGACGAGGAATTCCTGATCATGCGGGAAGAAGACGTGCTGGGAATCCTTCACTGACGGGTTCCCAGTCTGTGGATCAAGGAGAACCGTCATCTCGGAATAAAACACTGACACAGGTTGAGGAGGAGAGCTGATATGCCCGCAAAGATGTTGTTGTTCGATGAGGAGGCACGACGCAAGATTCTGAAGGGGGTTGACCTCCTGGCCGCGGCCGTGAAGGTCACCCTGGGCCCGAAGGGCCGCAACGTGGTTCTGGACAAGAAGTTCGGCGCCCCGACCATCACGAAGGACGGGGTCACAGTGGCCAAGGAGATCGAGCTCGAAGATCACTTTGAGAATATGGGCGCCCAGATGGTAAAGGAGGTCGCCAGCAAGACCTCCGACGTGGCCGGTGACGGCACCACGACGGCCACTGTCTTGGCCCAGGCCATCTTTCGAGAGGGGATCAAGAACGTGACGGCCGGCGCCAACCCGATGGCACTGAAGCGGGGGATCGAGAAGGCCGTCGATGCCGTGGTGGAAGAGCTCAAGAAGCTCTCGAAGCCGACCAAGGGCAAGAAAGAGATCTCACAGGTTGCCACGATCTCGGCCAACAACGACAAGGCGATCGGCGACTTGATCGCCGATGCGATGGAAAAGGTCGGCAAAGACGGCGTCATCACCGTCGAGGAAGCCAAGAGCATGGAAACCGCCCTCGAGGTGGTGGAGGGCATGCAGTTCGATCGAGGCTACACCTCTCCCTACTTCGTGACTGACCCGGAGCGGATGGAGGCGGTCCTGGAGAACGCCCTGATCTTGATCCAGGAGAAGAAGATCAGCAATCTCAAGGATCTCCTGCCAATCCTGGAGCAGATCGCCAAGATGGGCAAGCCGCTCGTGGTGATCGCTGAGGAAGTGGAGGGGGAGGCCCTCGCCACCCTGGTGGTCAATAAGCTGCGCGGGACCCTGAGCTGCGCGGCGGTCAAGGCCCCGGGCTTCGGCGACCGGCGCAAGGAGATGTTGAAGGACATCGCGGTGCTGACCGGCGGCGAGGTGATCTCCGAGGAGCTGGGGATCAAGCTCGAAAACATCCGGCTGGACGACCTGGGCAAGGCCAAGAAGGTGGTGATCGACAAGGAGAATACCACCATCATTGAGGGGGCCGGCTCCCAGAAAGAGATCGAGGGCCGGATCAAGCAAATCCGCACCCAGGTCGAGGAGAGCACGTCGGACTACGACAAGGAGAAGTTGCAGGAGCGGCTGGCCAAGCTGGCCGGCGGCGTGGCGATCATCAAGGTAGGGGCGGCGACCGAAATCGCCATGAAAGAGAAAAAGGCTCGCGTCGAGGATGCCCTGAACGCCACCCGGGCAGCCGTTGAAGAAGGGATTGTGCCAGGTGGCGGTGTGGCCTTCCTGCGCGCCACCAAGTCCATCGATAAGCTGAAGCTCGAAGGCGACGAGAAGGTCGGTGCCGACATCGTGCGGCGGGCCTTGGAGGAGCCGATTCGGCAGATCGCAGAGAACGCAGGGGCTGAGGGATCCATCGTCGTTCAGAAGGTCCGCGATGCCGACGGCGCCTATGGTTTCAACGCCGAGACGGAGACGTACGAGGATCTGATGACGGCTGGCATCATCGACCCAACAAAGGTGACCAGGGTTGCGCTGCAGAATGCGTCGAGCATCGCGTCGTTGATGATCACGACCGAGGCGCTGGTGACCGAGATTCCGGAGAAGGCGACGGCCTCGCCAATGCCGCACGGCGGTGGTATGGGTGGCGGCATGGGTGACATGTATTAAGCCTTCGGCTATCAGCCGACCGGAGCGTGACAAGCCGATCCTCATGACGCTCCGTGTAGATAAAAAGCCCCCAAGGGCACTCCTTGGGGGCTTTTTCTTTGGGCCTCCGGTTGTTGTTTCTAGTGCCGTTCCAACTTGATGCGCCGAATGTGAGTGGTGTCCATTATAGCAATGGTCGCGACCGCGCGGAACGGCACAGTCGCCATACATAGTTAGAACGGTACTCGCAGCGCCTACAAAGGGGGACCTCAGGCCCTCTCATATCTTTTCTGAAGAAGAAAAGATTCGTGGTGTCCTTGACTCTTGCTCGCAGAGGAGGCATAATCTTTTCCGATGCTCGCTTTTCGCGCCACCACAATTCCGATCCCAGCCGACTTTCCCTGCGCGATAACTCGGTCAGTGATCAGGATCACCTCGCCGCCGGCCACGCCCTATGACCTTTAACTCCTTATCGCTTCCTGAGCCGATCCGTAAGGGGATCGGGGCAGCGGGTTTTACCAAGTGCACGCCGATCCAGGCCGCGGCATTACCGCTCGCCCTCTCAGGGAAGGATGTCGCCGGGCAGGCCCAGACCGGAAGCGGGAAGACGGCCGCCTTCCTGATACCTCTCTTCGCGCGGCTTCTTGGCTCGGGACATCCAACCCTTCCGGGGGCGCCGCGGGCGCTGATTCTGGGCCCCACCCGGGAACTGGCTGTGCAGATCCTCTGGGATGCGGAGCTGCTAGGGCAGTTCACGGGGCTCACGATGCTCGCCGTCTATGGCGGCGTGGACTACCAGAAGCAGCGGGAAGCGCTCCAAAGAAAAGTGGACGTCCTCGTGGGGACCCCGGGACGGCTGATTGATTACTTCAAGCAGGGGGTGTATGAGCTGTCGCAGGTCGAGGTCCTGGTTGTGGACGAGGCGGACCGCATGTTCGACATGGGTTTCATCAAAGATCTGCGATTCCTTCTGAGGCGGCTCCCTCCCTACCAGAAGCGCCAGTCGTTCCTCTTCTCCGCAACACTCTCGCTCAAAGAGCTCGAACTGGGCTATGAGTTCATGAACGACCCGGTCAAGATCGCCATCGCCCCCGAGCACGTTACGGTCGACAAAGTCGAGCATCTGCTCTTCCATGTGGAAAAGAAAGAGAAGCTCCGGCTCCTGCTGGGCCTCTTGAGGCGCGAGCGATAGGAACAAGTCCTGAT
>JBGQIR010000151.1:0-5199 GCA_041498535.1 Methylomirabilis sp. (SeqCode) | reverse complement strand
CGCATCCGACCGTCTCCCATGGTGAGGCGTATCTCGTTCCCGGGATCTCCGGTGAATCTCTTTCCCACCTCCCCTGAGATGCTCGCTGCGAGCACCGTGTGATTGGAGTCCAAGATCAAAATGTCCAGTTCCCCCAGGGGCCGGAAAGAACGGCTCCGACTCACGGGGGCGTCGGTCCGAGTTGCCGCAAGTCGCTCGACAAAGGCTTGGAGTGTCTTCGGGGATTCCCACAGCGCGGGATCTTCGAGGCTCGCGCGGAGGAGCATTGCCATAGATCGGGCTTGGTTCTTCGCAAGGTTCGCGAGAAGGGCCTTCTGCTCACGGATCCCTTCGAGGAGGAAGAAACCAATCAGGCTGGCGACGGCAAGAAGGACTCCGAGCGAAACCTTCCGGCTTAGTGTGAGCTGTTTTCGCTGACTACGACTACTCGCCCATGGGGGCATTGTGCCAAACTCCTGACAGGTAGGTTTCCTCGCCGTTTCAAACCTATCAACCCTGTATAATGGTGTATTGTGCCAGGTTCGTGGCCCTGGCAGTTGGCAGCTCCTCACGGACCTATGCCCACGCCGTCGATACTCGGCAGGGACTACAGCAAACCCCGACGGTCGCGGAGGCTCAATATACCACAACGATTTCTTGCGTGAGTCAAGCCGATTCTTAAGTGTTGTGAGACAACTCAGTTGTCCGCCCTTTTGAACATCTGCCAAAGATCAGAGACTGTTGATGTGGTAAATAACAACAGGAAACAACAGGAAATGTCTTGACAGGACACCGTACGATCTTCCATCGTAGATGCCGCCCCTGGGTTGCTGTCTCGTGTTTCCCAGATGATTCTCCGTCTCTCCTTCGGCGCTTGGAAGGAAGAACGAGCGGGCGGCATCATGGTACTTGTACTTGCGAAACGGAGTGCCTCAGTGAGTGAAGTCTTATGAGCGAGGCAAAGGTGCCAGCAACCTATATCCAAGCCGGCGTCGATACGGCGGCAGAGGAGCAGGCCCTGTCGAGAGTGATCGCCATGGCCAGCGAGACGTTCGCCTTCGTGCGAGGAATCGGGAAGCCGGTCCTGCCGATCGGCTTTTTTGCGAACGTCATTGATATCGGTCACGGGATGGGACTTGCGCTCTCGACCGACGGAGTGGGCACCAAGCTCCTGGTCGCTCAGATGATGCAGAAGTACGATACGGTTGGAATAGACTGCGTGGCCATGAACGCCAACGACGTGCTCTGTGTCGGCGCGCGCCCGATTGCGTTCCTGGATTACATCGCGGTACAGGAAGCGAACCCCGTCTTGCTCGAACAACTGATGCAGGGGCTCAAAGAAGGGGCCCGCCGTGCGGGTGTCGCCATCTGTGGCGGGGAGATCGCGCAAATTCGCGAGATGCTGGCGTCGGAGCGGGGCGGGTGGGGATGTGATCTGGTGGGGATGTGTGTCGGCCATGTCCCGCTGGACAAAGTGATCGTGGGCAAGGCCGTGACGCCCGGCGATGTCATCATCGGCCTCGGCAGTACCGGGATCCACAGCAACGGCCTGACGCTGGCCCGACAGGTCCTCTTCACACAGAACACATACAAGGTGGACACCACGTTCGAAGAACTCGGGCGCACACTTGGGGAGGAGCTGCTCGAGCCGACCGCGATCTATGTGCCGGAGGTGGTCGAGGCGCTCGAGCGACCCTTGGCTATCAAGGGGCTCACCCATATCACGAGCGACGGGCTGCTCAACCTCCTACGGCTGCACACGGAGCCCGAACCAGTCGGGTATGTCATCGATCGGCTGCCCCCGATTCCCCCTATATTTTCCCTCATCCAACAATCGGGGAATATTCCCTATTACGAGATGTTCCGGGTCTTCAACATGGGCATCGGTTTCTGCGCCGTTGTGGCCGAAAGGGATGCTGAGGCGTTTCGAGAGATCGTGAAGAGTCATGGCAGGGAGGCGCACCAGATCGGCCATGTGGTGGCTGATCCGGAACAGAGAGTGCTCATTCAGCCCTATGGCCTCGTCGGCAAAGGCAATACATTCTTCAAATTGTGAAAGGGAGATACATCGGCCCGAGTCCCAACCAGAAGATCGAACATTTCATTAGCGGCTAGCGTCCGCATGAGGTACAATGCGGCTTCAAGTTTACTCGGAAGGCAATGGCTCTTTGACGAGATTGAGGCCAGCGGTGTATTCGCACCGACGGAACAGTCCTGGCTGGATGAACGCGAGGAGCTCAAGACATTCCAGTCTCATCTAAGCCCAGGGACAGCGGGCAGCGCTGTCACCGAGGGAGGAAGTTAAATGCGGAAGACGCTGTTTCTGAATCCCCCTTCATATTCCGGGTTTGATGGCGGGGCTGGGTCCCGATACCAGGCCCGGCGTGAAGTCCGATCGTTTTGGTACCCCACCTGGCTGGCCCAGCCTGCAGCCATGGTGGACGGCAGCAAATTGATCGACGCGCCGCCTGATGGGCTTGGCCTAGAGGACGTGGTCCGGCAAGCCAAGGATTATGACCTGATCGTCATCCACACCAGCACCCCCTCTTTGAGCAACGACGTGAAGGTGGCGGAGCGGCTCAAGCAGGAACGCCCGAGCGCCCTCATCGGGTTCGTGGGACCGCACACCTCGGTGCTCCCCGAGGAGACCCTTCGCGCCTCCACTGCGATCGACTTCGTGACTCGTGACGAATTCGATTATACGATCCGGGAGATGGCGAGCCGGGACAGGTTCGACGAAGTCGATGGCATCAGCTTCCGGAAGAACGGTCATATCGCGCATACGCCTGACCGGCCCGTCATCCAGAATATGGACGAGCTGGCCTTTGTCACCGACGTCTACAAGCGGGACCTGACCATTGAGAACTACGTCATCGGGTATCTTCAGCACCCCTACGTGTCGATCTATACGGGGCGCGGCTGCCGGTCGAGATGCACCTTCTGCCTCTGGCCTCAGACGCTCGGGGGGCATATCTATCGGGTCCGCAGCCCGGAGAACGTGTATCAAGAGATGAAGCTGGCCAAGGAGTATTTCCCGCAGGTGAAGGAGTTTTTCTTCGACGATGACACCTTCACTGACAACATCCCTCGCGCCATCGAAATCGGCCGGCGATTGAAAACCCTCGGCATCACTTGGTCGTGTAACTCCAAAGCCAATGTTCCGTACGAAGCCCTGAAGGTCCTCAAGGACTGCGGCTTGCGGCTGCTCCTGGTTGGGTACGAATCGGGTAACCAGCAGATCCTCAACAACATCAAAAAGGGGCTTCATCTGGAACAAGCCCGAAAGTTCACGCGGGACTGCAAGTCGGTCGGCATCCTCATCCATGGCACGTTTATCGTCGGTCTCCCGGGCGAGACGCCGGAGACCATCGAGCAGACCATCCGCTACGCCTGCGAGCTCGACGTGTACAGCATCCAGGTCTCGCTGTCGGCCCCCTATCCGGGGACCGCGCTGTACGAGCAGGCGTCCCGAAACGGGTGGCTCGTCAAAGACAAGCTCGTCAGCGACTCGGGCGTTCAACAGGCGACACTGCAGTACCCTGGCCTGTCCCGCGAGGCGATCTTCGAGGCGATGGAGCGCTTCTACATGCGTTTCTACTTCCGTCCCAGGCCGATCCTGCGCATCGTCAAGGACATGTTGAAGGACCGCGAGGTGATGGTGCGGCGGTTGCGAGAAGGCCGGGAGTTTCTTAGCTTCATGATGACGCATAAGAGCTCCGCGGCATGAGCGACAACGGCACGAAGGCTGGGTCTTCTTCCCGCACCAACGGGGCGGCGACAGGTCTGTTCAACGGGCGATTGAAGGTCGTCAAGCAATCCCTGCTCGAAGGCGGCCCTGGCTTCTGTCAGTTCGCCATCAATAACGCCTGCAACGCCGGCTGCGACTTCTGCAGCTTCAGCCTGGATGCGCTTCCAAGGGAAGATTGGGTCTTCGCCCCCCTGCCCAGGGCCCGGGAGGCCATCGATATCCTGGTGCGGCATGGCGTCCGCTACCTCGTCATCACCGGCGGGGAGCCGATGCTCCACCCCGACTGCTTCGACATCATCCGCCACGCGAAGGGCCAGGGGATGGTCGTCATCCTGGTCACCAACGGTTCTCGCCTCGACGGACCGAATATCCAGGCGCTGAAGGAGAGCGGTCTCTCGAGCATCATCATCTCCATCGATGCCACCTCGGCGAAGGTCCACGAGGACAACCGCAGGCTCCCGAAGGTCTGCGAGAAGATCAAGAAGGCGAACGAGCTGCTGCGGCAAGTGAAGATCCAAAGCACCGCATCGGTCACGATGAGCCGCCTCATTGACGACTACGCGCAGCTTCCTGGCTTCTTAAAGAGCCTCGGCTTTGAAAGCGTGACCTTTTCGTACCCCTTGACCACCCTCGGCTCCAGCTTTCTGGGTCACGCCAATTCCCACCTCGTCAGCTACACCCCCGAAGAGCTTTTGCGCGCCTTCGAGGAGGTGAAGACACTCAAGCGGCAGCTCCACGTGGTCAACCCCACGGCCTCCCTTGAAGAGATGCAGCGGTTCTTGCGGAAGGAGCCGCAGCGGTTCGAGTGCCTGGGTGGCTACAAGTACTTCTACCTGGATTGGAATTTCCTCATCTGGCGATGCCATTACTGGGAGGAGCCGATCTGCTCGATATTCGAGTTCGACGATTCCCGCCGCATCCGGGACGGCTGTACCCGGTGCATGATCGATTGCTACCGCGATGCCTCGGTCATGCAACACGTGGCGGTCTCGGTGAGCGATTCGATCGCCCAGGCTCGACAGGGGTTGTGGCGAGGCGCCGCTAAGAGCCTGTTCACTCGAAGTAACCTGGACTCTCTGAAATCTGTTTTTGAGGGGCTGAATTGGATCACCCGGATTTGAAGAGGAGTGTCCCCGTCTCCGCATCAGCGTTAGGCCGCCAGCTCAGCATCATGAAGTAGGCGCGTCCAAAGACCAGCCGCCCGCCATGCTCGACGCCCTGTTTCGCCCGGTCCTGCTCATTGCCCTCGTGACGGCCGCTGCCGGCCCGTGGTTCGTGATAGCCCTCCTTCGCCCCACCCTGTGTAGATCCGGCCTTACCCTCAGCCACCTTGATCCGATCGAACGCCGGGTCATCGGCATTGCCAAAGCCGCGGCATGGATCGCGTTGATCGTGGGCCTCCCCGAACTCTACCTGCAGGTCGTCGATATCATGGGCGGTACGCTTTTTAGCGGCGTGGAATTCGCTGTCGT
>JBGQIR010000150.1:0-5212 GCA_041498535.1 Methylomirabilis sp. (SeqCode) | reverse complement strand
GCCACAGGCGCGGCGGCGATCGGCTATCTCTTTGGCCGGCTCCTCCCCTCGCACTAAGGCGAACCGTCCGGCACCCCTACTCTGTCATTGCGAGGCGCGGCCCCCCTCGGCAGTGCTCGGGGCAGGCCCTTCGACTTGGCTCAGGACAGGCTCCGCAATCTCTCCGAGATTCCTCGCTTCATTCGGAATGACCCTTCAGGTCAGATTGCTTCGGTCACTTCGCTCCCTCGCAATGACCATATTCTCGCCGTGATCGGCCGCGTTTCACCTTGACAGTATCGCGCCGTTTTCGCTATAGTCGGCGCGGATTGTAAGGGCCATCCAAGATCCTCGACGAACGCGAGACACGCCCATGAAGAAGACACATCTATTGGCTCCTGGGCCGACTCAGGTCCTGCCGGAAGCGCTTCTGGCAATGGCGAGGCCGATCATCTATCACCGCGGTCCGGAGTATGAAGCACTCCTGGCTCGGGTTCGAGAGGGGCTCAAGATCCTTTTCCAGACGAAGAACGAGGTGCTGCTATTCACCTCATCGGGCACTGGGGGGATGGAAGGCGCGGTGGTCAACACCCTCTCCCCTGGCGACCGGGCGCTGGTGATCCGCAGCGGCAAGTTCGGCGAGCGGTGGGGAGAGATCTGCGAGGCCTACGGCATCCAGCCGCAGTATATGGATGTCGAGTGGGGACGGGCCGTGGAGCCTCACCTCGTGGCGTCGGCATTGAAGGCCGATCCCAGAATCAAGGCGGTCTTCGCCACCCACAGTGAGAGCTCGACCGGCGTCCTTCATGACGTTGAGGCGATCGCACGGATCGTCCGAGCGACCCCTGCTCTCCTGATCGTTGATGCCATTACGAGCCTGGGGGTTGTGGACGTGCCGATGGATGCCTGGGGGGTGGACGTCGTTGTGGGCGGCTCGCAGAAATCGCTCATGATCCCGCCCGGCCTCGCCTTCTGTGGAGTCTCCGACAAGGCCTGGACCGTTGTGGAACGGTCCCGACTCCCCAAATTCTATTTCAATTTCAAGGCAGAGCGAAAGAGCCTGGAGAAGAACCAGAACGCCTTCACGCCGGCGGTCTCGTTGGTCGTGGCGCTCCACGAGTCCCTTGCCGCCATCAGGGCGGAGGGACTTCCGGCGGTCTTTGCCCGGCACGACCGGCTCGCCCGTGCTACCCGCGCCGGCGTCACTGCGCTCGGGCTCGAACTGTTCGCCGAGCGGCCCACCCCCGCGCTCACTGCCGTCACGGTCCCGCCAGGTATCGAGGCAAGTGCCATTGTCAAGACACTCCGGACGGCCCACGGAATCACCATCTCGGGAGGGCAGACCAAGGTCAAGGGGAAGATCTTTCGCCTGGCCCACCTGGGATACGCCGATGAATCCGACGTCGTCGTCTGCCTCTCGGCCCTCGAACGGACCCTGAACGACCTTGGCTATCCATGCAAGCTGGGGGAGGGCGTGCGGGCAGCTCAGGAAGTTCTGAGCCGGGCGGGTTAAGCGCTCTTCCGGCGCGTTGCCTCTTGCCATCACCGATACGGGCGATTTCAGTCGAGGGAGACGAATGCGAATCCTTGTGACCGATGGCCTCTCGCCAAGGGGCGTCGAGGTCCTGCGTCAAACCGAGAAGTTCGAGGTCGATGTGCGGGACCGGCTGGGCACCGACGAGCTCCTGGCCTGCATCGACAACTACGATGGCCTCATCGTACGGAGCGCCACGAAGGTGACCGCGCCCGTCCTGCAGGCTACCCGCCGCCTCAAGGTGGTCGGTCGCGCTGGCGTCGGCGTGGACAATGTGGATGTGGAGGCGGCGACAGCTCGGGGGGTCCTGGTCATGAACGCCCCGAGCGGCAATACTTTGACGACCGCCGAACACACCTTTTCGCTTCTTCTGGCCCTTACCAAGAATGTCCCTCAGGCGACCGCCTCGATGAAGGGCGGCCGGTGGGAAAAGAAGGCCTTCGTGAGCGTGGAGGTGGCGGGCAAGGCCCTCGGGGTGATCGGCCTGGGCCGGATCGGAGGTGAGGTCGCCCGACGCGGCAAGGGCTTCGCCATGCGCGTCATCGCCTATGACCCCTTCATCTCCGAGGAGGCGGCGGCAGCCCTGGGGGTCGAGCTGGTGGAGCTCCCGGATCTATTCCGGCGCGCGGATTTTATCACCATCCACACCCCTCTCACTCCTGAGACTCACCATCTCATCGATGGCAAGGCCATCGCCCTGATGAGGACCGGAGTCCGCATCGTCAACTGCGCGCGTGGCGGAATCATCGACGAGACAGCCCTGTACGAAGCGCTGAAGTCTCGCAAGGTCGCGGGTGCCGCCCTGGACGTCTTTGAACAGGAACCGATCACCAACTCGCCCCTCTTCGAGCTTCCCAACTTCATCTGCACGCCGCACCTTGGGGCGTCGAGCGAGGAGGCGCAGGAGAACGTCGCGGTCGAGATCGCTCAGCAGATCGTCGATTACCTCCAGAAGGGGATCATCAGGAACGCCGTGAATGCCCCGTCCATGGACCCGGAGCTGTACAAGGTGCTCCAGCCGTACCTGACCCTGTCCGAGAAATTGGGTCGCCTGGCCTCTCAGCTTGCCGAGGGACGGATGCACGAGGTGCGGATCGACTATCGCGGCGAGATCGCCGGTTACGACCCCGCGCCCTTGACCGCTGCCGTCGTGAAGGGAGCACTCGACCCATTCATGGAAGACGCGGTCAACTATGTCAATGCGCTGGCCCTGGCGAAAGGCCGCAGCATCCGGGTCATTGAGAGCAAGGTACTGGAGGAGGCTGACTACACGAGCCTCATCACCGTGGCGGTCAGGAGCGACCGCGGCACCAGTGAGGTCGCCGGAACCCTCTTCAGCCGCCGGGAGCCGAGGGTCGTCCGGATCGACGAATTCCGCCTGGAAGCCATCCCTGAAGGGTACCTCCTGATCTTCTCAAATCTGGACGTGCCGGGGGTCATTGGGACCATCGGCACCCTTCTCGGGAAACATCAGGTCAACATCGCCGGAATGTCACTGGGACGGGAGCGGCCGGGTGGCCGGGCCGTGTCGGTGGTCAACGTGGATACGCCTATTCCTGCCCACGTCTTAGAGGAGATCCGGCGCCTCCCGAACATCGTCTTCGTCAAACTCGTGAAGGCCTGAGAAGGGAATACGCGTTCAGCCAGCTAAAGCGGGTAGGCTAGCTCCTTTTCTTCCCCTTCGAAGCTGAAAGCTGATGACTGATCGCTGATTGCCAATGAGCGAGCGCGACTATTATTCCAGAACCGCCATCCCCAAAGGGGTCCGGGTCTTCCCGCCCGAGGAGGCGGCGCTTCGCCGCTGGGCCGAGCGCCGCATCCTCTCGGTCTTCGAGCGGTGGGGATTCCAGGAGGTGATCACCCCGACCTTCGAATATCTGGAAGTCTTCTCGGGAGACTCCGGAGAAGCGGGTGGCGAGAAGATCTTCAAGTTCGTTGACCGGCAGACCGGCCGCCTGCTCGCCCTGCGCTACGACCCCACCCCGCAGGTGGCGCGCCTCGTCGCAACGACCCTTCGCCACCGGCCCCTTCCGTTGCGTCTCTCCTACGCGACGAACATCTTCCGGTACGAGGCCCCTCAGACCGGTCGGCAGCGCGAGTTCGTCCAGCTCGGCGTGGAGCTGATCGGCCTGGAGCGGCCGGAGGCGGATGCCGAGATGGTGGCCATGGCAGTGGAAGGTTGCCAGGCCCTCGGGCTGCAGCGCTTCCAGATCGATGTCGGCCAGGTCGGGTACGTGCGGGGGCTGGTCGATGCCCTGCAGGTGGGCGCCGAGGTCCGCCGACAATTGGTCTCCGCGATCGGCAGGAAAGATGCCTTCGAGCTGGAGCTGCTCCTGCGAGAGCTGGATGCGGACAAGGAATCCAAGCAGGCCGTCCTCGATCTCCCGACCCTGTATGGCGGCAAAGAGATCCTGGCCCGTGCAGTGCGGCGCGCACGAAATCAGCGCTCGCAGGAGGCCCTGGCCAACCTCACCCAGGTCTATGAGATCCTAGAGAACTACGGTCTCGCCGATCGCGTGATCATCGATCTCGGCGAGGCTAGAGCCTTCGAGTACCACACCGGCGTCACCTTCGCCGCGTTCGCGCACGGCCTGGGTTCAGAGATCTCCCGCGGCGGCCGCTACGACAACTTGATCGGCCAGTTCGGGTATCCCTGCCCCGCCACCGGCTTTGCCTTCGAGCTGGATAAGGTCCTGCTGGCTGTGGAAGCCGAGGGCGAAGTGCCAGTCGTGGCCGGCCCGAGGTTTCTCATCATCGACTTTAACCCGGACAAGCGCCATGCCCTGCGCGTCGCCCGGATCCTTCGGGAGCGGGGCTACTCAGCGGCGAGAGACATCATCAAGCGGGATCTGCAAGGCTCACTCGATTATGCGAAGGCATCTGGGATCGGCCGGGCCATCGTGCTGGGCCAACCCGGCGTCCCTCAGGACCAATTGATCATCCGAGACCTGGCCTCCGGGGTCGAGGAGCGCGTCTCAATCGAGCGGTTTTGCCTCGAGGTCGAACGGGGAGAGCGGCGATGGCCAACGTAATCGTCGTCGGCACGCAGTGGGGCGACGAAGGGAAGGGGAAGGTGGTCGATCTCCTCTCGGAGCACTTCGATGCCGTGGCCCGGTACCAGGGTGGAACCAACGCAGGCCACACGGTCGTGGTAGGAGAGGAGAAGATCGTCTTACACCTGGTCCCGTCGGGGGTGCTCAGGAAAGGGAAGGTCTGCATCCTGGGCAACGGCGTGGTGATCGATCTGCTCGCCCTGACTCAGGAAATGGAGCAGTTCCACAAGCTGCAGGTCAAGATCGAAAAGAATTTCTTCATCAGCAAGAATGCGCACCTAATGCTTCCGTATCACAAGCTCCTGGATGCTGAACTGGAGCGGCTCCGAGGGGGACGGCCGATCGGGACCACTCGACGAGGGATCGGCCCTGCTTACGTGGACAAGATGGCACGGTCGGGTATCCGGGTCGGTGATCTGATTGACCCCGTCCTCTTTGGGGAGCGACTCCGCACCAACTTGGAAGAAAAGCAGGGCCAGTTCCCGCATCACCAGGAGCTCCGGGAGCTGGCTGTGGAACAGGTGGTGGCGGAGCAGCTCGAGCAGTTCGAGCGGGTCCGGGGCTTTGTGGTGGACAGCTCCCTGGTGATTCACGATCTGATCAGAGCCGGCAAGAGCATCCTGTTCGAAGGGGCGCAGGGGACCCT
>JBGQIR010000149.1:0-5223 GCA_041498535.1 Methylomirabilis sp. (SeqCode) | reverse complement strand
GAGCGGTCCGCCAGTTCACCGAGGAAGAAGTTGTCCCCATCGCCGACCCTTACGATCAGGACAACAAGGAGATCCCGCCAGGCCTCATCAAAAAGATGGCCGACCTGGGCTACTTCGGCTTGACCTTCCCGCCCGAGTATGGCGGCGCAGGGATGGACTATGTGAGCCTGGCGATCGTGACCGAGGAGCTGTCTCGAGGGTGGTTGAGCGTTGGCTCCGTCGCAACCCGCAGCCTCATCACCGGGACGCTACTGCTCGCCCACGGCACCGAGGAGCAGAAGCGGCGGTTCTTGCCGAAGATCGCGTCGGGAGAGATATTGACCGCGGCGGCCTTCACAGAGCCGGATGCGGGATCCGACACCGCCTCGATCAAGACGCGGGCGAGACGGCAGGGCGAAACCTACTTGATCAGTGGGGCCAAGACTTGGTGCACTTTCGCCAACAGGGCGCATGTCCTGACCCTCATGGCCAGGACCGATCCCGACACTGCCAAACGGCACAAGGGACTGAGCATCTTTCTGGTGGAAAAGGAGCCGGGCGATGGGTTCCAGCCCCCGTGTATCTCTGGCGAACCGATCAAGACGATCGGCTACCACGGAATGCGCTCCTTCAGCCTGAGCCTTCAGGACTGCCCAGTTCCGGCCAAGAACCTGATCGGCGGCGTCGAGAACAAAGGGTTCTACCAGTTGATGGCCACCTACGAATCGGCCAGGATACAGACGGCGGCTAGGGCGGTCGGCGTGGCGCAGGCCGCCTTCGAGGCCGCGCTCAAGTATTCAAAGGAGCGTGTGCAGTTTGGCCAGCCGATCTGCTCCTTCCAGGCCATCAGGCACAAGCTGTCGGATATGGCTACCGAGATCGAGGCGGCGAGGCGTCTGACCTATTATGCCTGCGAGATGAAGGATCGGGGCGCGCGCTGTGATCTGGAGGCCGGGATGGCCAAGGTGTTCGCAGCCGAGATGGCCGAGCGAGTCACCTCGGAGGCAATGCAGGTCTTCGGGGGCTACGGGTACTCCCTGGAGTTCCCAGTGCAGCGCTTCTGGCGCGACGCCCGAGTCTTTCGCATCTTTGAGGGAACGAGCGAGATCCAGCGAGAAGTGATCGCGAAGCGCCTTCTCGAGGGTTGAAGAACAGGGTCTAGGGGTTAGGGGTCAGGGCATAGGGAAAGGCTCTGGGCACCCCCTAAACCCTAAACCCTGATTGTCAAGAGGATTACCGATGGATAGAAACACACTCCGGGATGCCATGAAGGCGTGGGAGGAACAGACGTTGAAGCCCACGCTGGCCCGAGCGAAGGAGCGCGTTGCGGAGTTTACGACTCCCTCGGGTCTTCCAGTCAAGCGGCTCTACACGCCTGAAGACGCGGAGGGCAGGGATTATCTCGAAGCCGTCGGCTTCCCCGGCCAGTATCCCTTCACGAGGGGCATCTACCCCACGATGTACCGGGGACAGCTTTGGACGATGCGGCAATACGCCGGGATCGGCACCGCGAAAGAGTCAAACGAGCGATTTTGCTACCTCCTGAAAGAGGGACAGACGGGTCTCTCGGTCGCTTTCGACTTGCCGACCCAGATGGGACTCGACTCCGACCACCCTCTGGCAGCCGGGGAGGTGGGGCAGGTGGGGGTCGCGATCGACTCCCTTCGTGACATGGAGGTGTTGCTCGACGGCATCCCGCTGGATCGGGTCACCACCTCCATGACGATCAACGCGCCGGCTGCCGTACTGCTGGCCCTCTATGTGGCGATCGCGGAGCAGCAGGGGGTGCCGCTCTCGAAGATCTCCGGGACCGTCCAGAACGACGTCCTGAAGGAGTACGTGGCCAGGGGAACCTACATCTTTCCACCCCGGCCCTCCCTCCGATTGGCGGCCGACCTGATCGCCTACTGCGCGGACCAGGTTCCCCGGTGGAATCCGATCAGCATTAGCGGCTATCACATCAGGGAGGCGGGGGCCTCGGCTGTGAAGGAGATCGCTTTCACGTTCGCCAACGCCATCGCCTACGTCGAGGCGGCTCGATGTCGCGGCTTGCCCGTAGATGCCTTCGCGCCACGAATCTCCTGGATCTTCAACACGCACAACCACTTCTTTGAAGAGATCGCCAAGTATCGTGCCCTGCGGCGAATGTGGGCCAGGATCATGCGAGAGCGATTCGGCGCGAAGGATTCGCGATCCTGGATGCTCCGGACTCACACTCAGACAGGCGGCTCCACGCTGATGGCGCAGCAACCGGAGAACAACATCGTCAGGGCTGCGATCCAGGCCCTGGCGGCGGTCCTGGGTGGCGTCCAGTCGTTGGCGCTCTCCTGCTTTGATGAGGCGCTGGCCCTCCCAACAGAGCAGGCTCAGCGGATCGCGCTCCGGACTCAACAGATCATCGCATATGAGAGCGGGGCAGCGGACACAGTGGATCCTTTGGCCGGTTCTTACTACGTCGAGGCCCTCACCGACGAGCTTGAGCGGCGAGCGACCGAGGAGCTTGAGGCGATCGAGGCTACCGGGGGGGCGGTGGAGGCGATCGAGCGTGGCTACATGCAGCGGGCGATCCAGGAGGAAGCCTACGCGCATCAGCAAGAGGTCGAGGCCGGCACGCGGGTCGTCGTCGGGGTCAATCGGTTCCAGGACGAGGGCAAACCCCAGCCCTTGCAGCTCTATCGAGCTGACCCCGAAGCGGAGAATGCGCAAGTAAAGAGTCTGGAAATCCTCCGGCGCGAACGGGATCATCGTGCCGTGACTGCGGCCCTCGGGCACTTGCGAGAGGCCGCACTTGGGGAGGAGAACTTGATACCACCGATCCTGCGTGCCGTCAAAGCCTACGCGACAGTAGGCGAGATCTGCGGCGTGCTCAGAGAGGTCTTCGGCGAGTACAAAGCCCCGACGGGTTTGTAGGGCCTGTCCGCATTTGCTACGCGATGCAGGCGCCCTCGGCGGTGAGATCCAACTCGCCGGGCGCCTTTGGTATTTGTAGCTCCACCATTTTCCACTTCGTCGAAATGGAAGACCAGCAACGGGTCCCCCGTTCCGCCAAGCGATGGAAGGGAACCTGAAGCAACAGCTTGGCGCAGCGAGTCAGCACTTCAGTCAAGGCTAAGGGCGATTCCGGTAGGAACCAGGACTCTTAGAGAGGAGAGACGAAGAAGCCATGGAAGGAAATGTCCAGAGCCTCTATCACAAGATCACGATCTGGTGCGCGACGGGTCACCCGGCATATCTCTCGACAGAAATGGCCCGAAACCTCAGCGACTATCTGATGAATTTCCTCAAATCCTCTGAAGGGGAGAAGCTGTTGCGGACATTGGGCTATGTGCGGACGGTATCGGCCATCAAGGCAGGGCAGGGCTAAGCGGCCGACGGGTCAGGAGGTGGCCGATGGTGAACGCCTATATCCTGGTGAGACTCGTCCCGGGGCTGGAGTCGAACGCCATGTCTCAGATGCGGGTGATCCCGGGAGTCAAGGAGTTGATCACGGTCTTCGGCCGCTGGGACGCCATCGTCCAAGTAGAGGCCAAGACCATTCCTGCTTTTTCCCGCATGGTGATCGGCCAGATTCGAGGAATCCAGGGAGTCCAGGCGCCAGAGACGCTGGTCGCGGCCGAATTCTGATATCTCCTTCCGATTTGCTCCTCTATTTTTCTCTTGACGCGAAGGCGGGGCCGCCGTAGACTCGCCCCGGTCTATCTCGGCTAATGTTGAGGGGCAGAGTACCCGATGATCTTGTAAGAAGGAGGGGCTGAATGAAACAGCTCACGGAGGCATGGTCTAACTGGGCATTGGGTCCAATGGTCGTGTTCCAGAAGATCATGCTCGGGGTATTCGATTGGCACCGGGAGAGCCCCGATGCCATGGGGCGCCTGCTGGCATCCCTTTATGGCATCGAGCTGAATGGGTTCGGCAAGGGGATGAGGGAGCCCAAGCATGCCGATCTGTTCGTGGGCAAGACGCTCGCGCACACGAAGACGATGACTGACTCCGGGACCCTCTACTTCGGCTTTCTCTCCAATGATTTCAACCCCCTTCATTTCAATGAGGCACTTGCCCAGCGAACCCGCTTCAAGGGGCGGATCGCCCACGGGTTCCACACGGCCAGCCTGTTTTCCGGGGTCCTGGCCGAGCTGTGCCCCTGGTGTGTGTACCTCCAACAGGAGATGGAGTTCACCGGCCCCGTCCGGGCGGGAGACCAGATTACGGCAGAGGGCGTGATCCAGGAGATCGACGAGAAAGGCGTCCTTACAGTCGGCTTGCAGTGTAAGAACGAGCGCAATGAGGTGGTGGTCCGGGGTAAAGCGATCTTGAAGAAGCTGAAGGAGGTCTATCAATAAAGCGGGAAGGCCTGGCGGAACAGCAGGCCTGCGTGCCAGAGCATCACGCGAGACCTTTGAGGGCTTCTTCGAACTCAGCCGCCATCCCGGGGTGACTATGCAGGGTGGCTGCTTCCATCCCCTGTTGGTAAGCAAGTCGCGCTTCCGAAGTATTCCCGGTTCGTTCCAGGGACTGCGCGAGAATTCGATAGGCTGCCCCCTCGTCCTTGGCCAGCGATAGATACGTCCGAATTGCCTCGATCGCCTCTCCGAATCTGCTTGCCTTGAAATACTCGTTCCCTAACAAGTAGTAGAGCATCGCATCATCCGGGTCTTTTGCTAGCAACCCTTTCAGTGCCTCGATTCGTCCGTCTTCCATCGATCCCTCTCCTTGCGAAGCTCCGCTTGACGGTCTTCGGGACCCCCCCCTTACCCCTCCCCCTAGGCCCTGACCTACGCAGATTCAGATATAGTGCCCGACGCCACCTCTCTGGCGATACGGCTCGATGGCGACGATCAAGGCCATGTTCACGAAGATGGAGGCGCCCTCATCATCGGCGAGTTCAACGACATCATCCTCTAGCGTGATGACCGTCCCGACGATGCGCCAGTTGGCCGCCATATGGATGATCACACGCTGGTCCTTAAAGCGCTCGATGATCGTATTCATGGCTTGGGTCGTCGCCTGCAGCGCTACCCGGCGGCGAGAAGTCTCAGGCGGGCCACCGACTCCTCCAACCGCGAGACCTCTGGCAGGCGCGAGTCTCTTCCCACCGCCTTCAATAGCTCCCTCAGGCAGCGCACATGCTCTTCGGCTCCCCCGAGGAACCCTGCAGCGGTGACGCGCCGCGCAGGTTCTGGCAGGGTGGACAGAAGGGTAAGCAGCCGGGGCAGTTCCTCCAGTTCCCACGTCAAGGTGACGTCT
>JBGQIR010000148.1:0-5240 GCA_041498535.1 Methylomirabilis sp. (SeqCode) | reverse complement strand
CATGGTCGAGGTTTACGGCGCCCGGGCGGCCGGAGGTTCGGACGGGAGCTTCTTTACAGGGCCGAACGGCATGAGCGCGGGCTCGAGTGCTTTTGCCTCACCCACCACCACGATGGCCATATCCTCCGGCCTGAGATAGCGCTTGGCCACCTCTTGTAGTCGCTCGGGGGTGATCGCCTGGTAGCGTTCGAGGAGCGTCTGGTAATAGTCGGTTGGCAGGCGCTGGAACTCGAGCAGCAGTAACTGGCGAACCGTCTCCATCGGATCGGCAAACCGGTGGAGGAACGAGTTCGCCAGGGCCTCCTTGACCGTTTCGAGCTCGGGCTCGCTGACCAGTTCCTCCCGCAGCCGTTTGATCTCCTCAATAGCGGCGGCGATGGAACGTTGGGCGGCCTCGGTCCGGGTAAACGCGATCACCCTGAACAATCCTGGTACGGGCCCTTCGGTTCCGAATCGGGAGCCGACGGAATACGCCAACCCCTCCGCGGACCGGACCCGCTGCGTAAGGCGTGAAATGAACCCCCCGCCACCGAGGAGCTGATTCATGAGCTCGATGGCCTGCCTGTCCGGGTTGGCACGATCAACGCCGAAGTGGCCGATCGCGATGCCGGTCTGAGGGACCGATTTGTCAACCAGGAAGACTCCGGCCTTGCTGGCGGGCTCGACGGAAGGAATCGGAGGCAGCGAGAGGCTCCCATCGGCCGGCCAGGCCCCGAGGAACCGTTCGAGGAGTGCAATCAGCGACTCCTTGTCGAAATCGCCGGCCGCGGCCAACATCAGGTTGTCGGGGCGGACGTAACGCCGGTGAAAGGCGATCAGGTCCTCGCGGCTGATGCTCCGGATGGTGGTCTCGCTGGGCTCGCGGCCAAGCGGGTGTCGGTCAGTGTAGTGGAGGGCGGCGAACTCTTTCTGCAGCAGCTCGGCCGGGTTGTCGCGCCTGCGTCGAATCTCCTCAAGGATGCGGCCCCTGGCGAGCTCCAGTTGGCCGGGATCAAAGGCCGGCCGGAGCAGCACGTCGGCCAGGAGCTGCAGGCCCCGCTCGGTATGTCGCGAGAGGAGGTTCAGGCGCACCTCGACGGCCTCCTCGCCGGCCGACAGCTCGAGCTGTGCCGCAAGCGATTCCAGCTCGTCATTGAGGGCGTCGGCTGTGGTCGAGGTGGTGCCGCCGGACCGGATCTGCGATGCAGCCATCCGGGCCAGGCCCGCCTTCTCCGCCGGCTCATACAGGCGGCCCGCGCGGATCAGGCCGACCAGCTCGAAGAGCGGCAGCGTGCGGTCCGGGTAGAGGTAGAGGACGATCCCGTTGCTGAGCGTGTGGCGCTCGACCTCTATCCCGATGGCCGGTGGGCTCCAGATCAGGGGTGGGAAGATCATCAGGCCGATCTTCTCCGCGCCCTGGGACCGGCGCAGGGCGGGAGCGGTCGCCTGTTCGTCCGCCCCTCCGGCCTGCGCGACCAGAAGTGCAGCGAGCAAGGGTCCGGCGATGAGCGCGCGCTTCACGGCAAGTGGCATCATCTCTTCTTTTGCGAATTCCTGATCATGGCTTGGTGGCGAGCAGGGTGGCGACGGTGCGGTTCTCCGTGGTCAAGTAAGCTTTCACAACCCGCTGCACGTCATCGGCTGTCACCGCCTTCAACCGTTTGCGGGATTCCAGAAGGTATCGCCAGTCCCCAGTCAAGGCCTGCGCCGCGCCAAGATGCGCTGCCAGAGAAGCCGGGGATCGAAGCGATCGGACCAGGTTTGCCTCCAACTGGTTTCTCACCCGCTGCAATTCGCGATCGGTCACGCCCGACTCCTTCAGCCGCTCGATCTCGGCGTCGATCCCCTTCTCCAGCTCATCCAGCGTGTGGGGCGCCCGGGGGACGGCAGAGATGATGAGAAGCCCGGGGTCCCGATGCGGGATGGATGGCACCTCGATGGAGGAGGCCAGGCGCTTGCCGTCGATCAGGCCGCGGTAGAAACGGCTTGTTCTGCCGGTTCCCATGATGGCGGCGGCGACTTGCAGGGCGTACGTATCGGAGTGGCCCAGGGCCGGGGTATGGTACCCGATCGTCATGCGGGGCTGGGCGTCAAATCGGATCGATACCCGCCGCTCCCCGCGTTGCGGTGGTTCCTGCGTGATGCGGGGTTCCGGCAGCGGCTGCGGTGGGATCGAGCCGAAGTGCTCTTCCACGATTCTGGCGGTGGACGCGGGATCGAGATCGCCCACGAGGACCGCCACCGCATTGTTGGGGGCGTAGAACCGCTTGAAGTACCGCATGGCGTCGGGGCGGAGGAGATTCTCGATGTCGCTGGGCCAGCCGATGACCGGGTTGCGGTACGGGTGGGCGACGAAGGCCGACGCGAACAACGACTCGACGAGGGCCCCCTCGGGATTCGCCTCGTAGCGTTGTCGCCGCTCCTCGTGCACGACGGCCCGTTCGGTATAGAACTCGCGCAAAAGGGGATTCTTGATCCGGTCCGATTCCACGAAGGCCCAGAGCTCCAGCCGATTGCTGGGGAGGCTCACGTAGTACTGAGTCCCATCCCGTGAGGTTGAGGCGTTGAGGCCGGTCGCACCGTGGCGCTGGTAGATCTGCCAGTATTCGTTGGGGAGGATGAATCGCTTCAGTCCCGCGGTCGTCTCGCCGATCTCCTTCTCCAATGCCATCCGCCGGCTCGGGTCCTTGGGCATGAAGGGGGACCGCTCGGCCTCTTGCAGCTTTTGGAGCTCTCCGTGCAGCCCATCGAGCTTCGCCAGGATCGGCTCCTCGGCCTCGGTCTCCACGCCCCCGATCAGGCGTGTCCCCTTGAACATCATGTGCTCCAGCATGTGGGAGAGGCCGGTCTTCCCGGCTTGTTCTTGGGCGCTCCCGATCTTGAAGCGCAGGTAGGCCGAGAAGGTGAAGGAAGTCCGCCTCGGGACGATCAGCAGCTTCATCCCGTTCTCCAGGGTCTGTTCCGTCACGTCGAGGGAGATCTCCTGGGCTGCAGCGCCCCGGGCGATCGCGAGAGGCAGCAGGACCGATAGTGTGGCGAGAAGCCATCGTGTTCGCATCGACATTACCCTCGTGATTGTCCCGGCGACAGCAAGTGGGAATCTACCATAAACCACCAGAGGGTTTCAAAGGGAATCCGGACCGCTGGTCGGCCTGGGCGGCGGGACCCGCCACGGTACTCCTCAGTCGATCGGCATTGACCGGCGGCTACATCAATGGTAGAAGAGAACCACAAGGCTGGCGTGCGCGTGATGCCCTGGTACCGTTCCAACTTGATGCGCCGAATTTGAGCGGCGTTCTTCATGCCAATGGTCGCGACAGCGCGCAAGGGCAAAGTCGCCATAAATAGTTGGAACGGTACTGGTCCGGAAGCAGATCATCTCAAAGGAGGCGGGGATGGCGATGGCAGTGGTCCTCGGAATTGTCGGCCTGATCGTCGTCTGGCTGATCGCGACGTATAACGGCTTGATCGGCCTGAAGAATCAGGTCCAGAATGCCTGGCAGCAGATCGATGTCCAGCTCAAACGTCGCCACGACCTGATCCCCAATCTGGTGAATGCCGTGAAAGGGGCGATGCAGTTCGAACGGGACACGCTGGAACGGGTCGTTGCCGCTCGCAACCGCGCAGTCTCGGCGCAAGGACCCCAGGCGGCTGCGGCGGCCGAGGGGCAGCTCAGCCAGGCGCTTTCCCGGTTGTTTGCGCTGATGGAGAACTACCCGGACCTCAAATCAAGCCAGAACGTCCTCCAGCTTCAGGAAGAGCTGACGAGCACGGAGAACCGGATCGGTTTCGCGCGCCAGCTCTACAACGATCTCGTGGCCCGGTACAATATCAAGCAGCAGGTATTCCCGACCAACCTGATGGCGGCCGGACTGGGCTTCGCCCCCGCCGACTATTTTCACATCGAGGAGGCGGAGAAGGCCTCCCCTCGCGTTGACCTTTCGTTGAGCTGAGCGGGTCAGTCAAGGGCGGGCAATGCGCTGTCCTTCCTGCGGGTTCGTCCAGTTCGACGCCCCTCGCTGCACACAGTGTGGAGCCCCTGTGACGGGCACGGCCTCTTCGATCGCACCCGACCCATCGGGCCAGGGGCCGTCGAAGCCTTCTTTGCATCCCGCCACGCCGGCGAATCTCTATGAGCAGCAGGCGAGGAATCGGCGGAAGACGGCTCTCGTGATCGGCCTCTTCCTTCTCCTCCTTCTCTTCTTGGGCTATGGGGTTGATCGCTTCGTCATCGGTCCTGCCCTATTGCCGGGCAGAATGGTGAGCAACCAATTCGATCCTTCCCGTCCCCGAGCACAGAGGCGGGTTGCATTCCCGGTGGCAACCATCGCGGCTTTCGGGGTGGGGACACTGATCGCCTGGCGTGGCTACCGAAACGGTGACAAGCTCGTCCTCGCCTCATGTCGAGCTGTCCCGCTCGCCCTGACTGACCTGAAGGCCCGCCAACTCGACAACGTCGTGGAGGAAATGGCGATCGCCTCCGGCCTCCCGAAGCCCAAGGTCTACGTTGTGCCGGACCCCGATCCGAACGCGTTTGCCACCGGTCGCGACCCGGCCCACGCCTCTCTCGCGGTGACCCAGGGCCTCCTTGAGATGATGAGTCGTGAGGAGTTGCAGGGGGTCATCGCCCATGAAATGTCTCATATCCGCAATTACGACACCCGCGTGATGACCGTGACGGCCGCTCTCCTTGGGGCGGTGTTGTTGCTCCATGATTGGACCGCTCGGAGCGGATCGTGGCGGGGGAGGGACTCCGGCGACAGGAAAGGATCCGGGGCCGGCCAGGCCGTCTTGTTCATTCTGTGGATCGTCCTGGTGTTGCTGGCTCCACTCCTCGGGCAACTGATCGCCATGTCGATCTCGAGGAGCCGGGAGTATCTGGCCGACGCGTCCGGCGCCGAACTGACCAGGAACCCGAAGGGATTGGCGAGCGCCCTTCGGAGGCTCCAGGCGGCGACGACGCCCACCCGCAGCATCAATCGCGGCACCGCGCCCCTCTGTATCTGTGATCCTCTGGAGCACCCTCTGGGCGACCGGGAAGGCTTCTGGGCCGATCTGCTGGCCACGCACCCCCCGCTGGCGCAGCGGATCAAAATCCTGGAGTCGATGGCCTATGCAGGATAAAATAGAGGGGGGAGCGGTGAGCGACGCTCACGCCTCCTTGAGGAATGGCAGGACGAGGGTGTTGAACTCTTCGGCGTGAGTCCAGATGAGCGCATGGCCCGTGCCCTGTAGCACCGTCAGCCTGGCGCCCGGGATCT
>JBGQIR010000147.1:0-5301 GCA_041498535.1 Methylomirabilis sp. (SeqCode) | reverse complement strand
GGTCCTTCTGCGGGCGCTGGGAGTGGAGTTTCGGGTTATCCCCAGCTTGGCTGAGGAAGCGGGATCGCTCCCCGAGGAGACGGAGTGCCGGACCGAGACCCTGGCCCTTCGAAAAGCGACTGAGGTGGCAGCTCGGGTCGAGGAAGGACTCGTCCTCGGCGCCGACACTATCGTTGAGTGTGATGGTCGCGTTCTTGGCAAGCCGCGAGGTATGGACGAGGCTCGCCAGTTCCTGCGACAGTTGAGCGGTCGGAGTCATTTGGTGATGACCGGGCTCGCGCTCGTGGAGGCCGGCAGCGGCCGAGTGGAGACCGGGCACGAGGTAACCGAGGTCCGGCTGCGACCTCTGACGGACGAGGAGATCGAGGCGTATGTGCGGACGGGCGAACCGCTGGATAAGGCAGGGGGCTATGCGATCCAGGAAGGCGCCGCAGCCTTCGTGGAGGGGATCAAGGGCAGCTTCACGAACGTTGTCGGCCTGCCGCTGGGGAGGCTTCGCGCCTTGCTGCTGCGGTTCGGGATCGACCCCCTGTCGCGGAAGACTTGAAGGGCAATCAGCTGTCAGCCTTCAGCAATGACAATCTCGCTGAGCGCTGGTAGCCATCTCGCTGAGCGCTGACCGCTGACGAGGCTTTAGACTTGACACCTTCTGCGTGGTCGTGCGACGGTATCGGGCAACTGCGATGAGACGGCTTGAGTCGAAACAAGAATATATTCTGGGGATCACCGGGGCCAGCGGCGCGGTCCTCGGCATTCGGACACTTGAAGTGCTGCATGCGCTCGGCGTGCCGGTCCATCTGATCGTGTCCGAAGGGGCGAAAATCACCCTTCGAGAGGAGACTGCGCGCGCGGCGGGGGACCTCAAACCCCTGGCCACGTTTTTCCACGACGACCGCGACCTCGGCGCGTCGATTTCGAGCGGGTCGTACGTCTCGCCCAACGTGGCCGCGATGGTTGTGGTCCCGTGCTCCATGAAAACTCTGGCGGCCATCGCCGCCGGCTACTCCGACACCTTGATCGCCCGAGCGGCGGACGTCGTCATGAAGGAGGGGAAACGTCTTGCGCTTGTCGTGCGGGAAAGCCCATTTAATGCCATCCACCTGGAGCAGATGCTGGCGTTGGCGAGATCAGGCGTTCGGATCGTCCCCCCGGTGCCGCCCTTCTACCAGAAGGCGCGGACGATGGAGGAGCTAGTCGACCAGATCGTCGGACGCGTGTTGGACCAGATCGGATTGCACACCGACCTGCCCAATAGATGGCGCGGGACAGCATAGAGACACGCATGAAGACATGAGTCGTTTGAGGCGATTCCCTCTCGCTCGTTCGTTATTCACTTCCGTTCACTGCCATGTCGTGCTAGACTGACCGTTCGCGTGCCTCCCCCACCGGCGCTCATGAGGTCATGCGCTGGCTCGACCTCAGCGCCGGGAGACAAGTGGGACAGGGGATTCTTCCCTGAGTGGCCGGACGATCGCTGTGGCGCTCTAGATTCAGAGGGCTAGAGCGATTCTTCCTCACCCTCTCTACAAGGATTGCCTGACATGATGGGACAAGGATTCTTGCAGTTGCTTGCCCACGGCGGGATCACCATGGTGATCCTCGCCATCTTCTCGATCTTCTCGCTCGCGGTGATCGGAGAGCGGTTGTATGCGTATCGCAAGGCCCAGAAAGCCACCCATGAGGTGGCAGAGAAGGCGCTGCAGTACGTCGCTGACGGGAAGATGACCGAGGCCCTGCACCTTTGCGAACAGAACACCGGTAGCCCGGTGGCCAAGGTCCTGGAGGCCGGCCTCTTGGTCGTCGTCGATCAGGCAAACCCGGCGATGTCGGGCGACCGCTTTTCGCGCAGGATCGAATCGTGCAAAGGGGCCATGCAGCGGACCACCTCCGCGGAGATCATCCGTCTGGAGGGGTATCTCGGCTCACTGGCGACTCTCGGCAATATCAGCCCCTTTGTGGGCCTGTTCGGGACCGTCCTGGGGATCATCCGGGCCTTCGAAGCGATTTCCAAGACCGGATCCGGCGGGCTTGGCACGGTTTCGGCCGGAATCGCCGAAGCGCTTGTGGCAACGGCCGCTGGCCTGTTCGTGGCGATCCCAGCGGTCATGGCCTACAACTACTTCCTTGGCAGGGTCAAGCTGTTTGCCACTGCCATGGATAACGCGGCCTCAGAGATGGTGGACCGGCTCCTGGACCAGGCCGGGCATCAAGAAGGGTAAGTGGTTCGTATGCAGACTAGCGCCGGAAAAGATCGGCGAATGCTCTCGGAGATCAACGTCACGCCTTTGGTGGACGTGACCCTCGTCCTGCTGATCATCTTCATGGTGACCACGCCGATGCTGCAGCGGGGGACCGACGTCCAGCTCCCGACCGCGCGTGTGTCGGAGGTCAAAGAGGAGGAGCGAATCACCTTAGCCGTGACGCGAGACAGCCGCATCTTCGTCAACAACGAGGAGGTGCCGCGTCAGAATCTCGAAGCCCGCCTCAAGGCCATGACCGCTTCTGGCAAGGAGCGGATCCTCTACTTTCGCGGCGATGCCAGGGTCCCCTACGGCTTCGTCATCGACGTGATGGATGCGATCAAGTCTTCCGGAATCGAGACTGTTGGGATGATCACCAACCGACCGGGGTCCAGGTAGCGTATTGGACAGATTGATTGCCCTCCCTTTCTTGGTGAGCGATCGCGTCATCTCTCACCTCCGTGCTGGGAAGGGCGCCTTCGCGGAGCCGAGGGGCACCGGGTCTCGCTGCCCGTTGGAAGGGGCCGTATGCGGTTAGGTCGAATGAATTGAGTGCGAGGCGAAGTTCGTCATGTTCAGACTAATCCCACGAGAAGAGAAATTCTTTGAATTCTTCAATAAGGCGGCCAACAATATCTTGGACGGGGCGAAAGCCCTGGTTCAGATGATGGATGAACACGATGGAGATTTAGAGAAAGGATGGAAGCAACTCGAGGAGTTCGAGCACGAAGGTGACAAGATCACCCACCAGATCATCCGGAAGCTGAACCGGACCTTCATCACTCCCATCGACCGTGAAGACATCCATAGCCTCACGGTCGCGCTGGATGACGTCATGGACCTCATCGAGGCCGTTGCCGCTCGCATGAGCCTCTACAAGATCAAGCAGCCGACCGAGGAAGCCAGGAAGCTCGCGCAGGTGATCCTGAAATCGGCGGAGGAGATCGTCAAGGCGGTTTCTAACCTTGAGCGGCTGGATGATGTGATGGAGCATTGCATCGAGATCAACCGTCTGGAGAATGTGGCCGACGATGTCAGCCGAGAGGCAATTGCCGATCTCTTTGACAAGGGCCATGACCCGATGGACGTGATCAAATGGAAGGAGATTTATGAGACGATGGAGACGGCCACCGACCGGTGTGAGGATGTGGCCAACATCGTCGAAGCCGTCGCATTGAAGAACACCTGATCAGCGTTACCGAGCGGTCGAGGAGACGCCGCGCCCCTCGAATGCTAACACCCCTTATCAGTCCCCTTTCTCTACTTTCTTGCTGACCCGCCGGTCGTCGCGGTGATACTCGACCACCCCCAGAATCGCATCGATCCCGGAATGGATGTGAGCTCCCAGCGCGAGGGCTTGGTGCTGCTCATTCAAACGACCCAGCGTTCGCGCAGGCTGTCACGACGCGCTCCATCTGCTCTCAAAAGTCCGGCCTTGATCCCGACACCGAACGTGAGCTTCCGCCGATCTGCCTGAGGGAACGCCCATGCCCCTGCTCGTCGTCTTTATCATCTTGGTCGCACTGATCTTCGACTTCATAAACGGCTTTCATGATGCCGCCAACTCGATCGCGACCGTGGTTTCCACGCGCGTGCTTTCCCCGATGCAGGCGGTAGTCTGGGCCGCCTTCTTCAACTTCATCGCGGCGTTTGGTTTCGGCGTCAGCGTCGCGACGACCATCGGAAAGGGCGTGGTCCGTCCCGAGGCGATCAACGAGTATGTCATCATGGCCGGCCTCTTCGGCGCCATCGCGTGGGATCTGATCACCTGGTACTACGGCATCCCGAGCAGCTCCTCCCACGCCCTGATCGGCGGGCTGGCCGGAGCTGCGATCATCAATGCCGGCGTCTCGGCGCTGATCCCAGCCGGCATCTACAAGATTCTCCTGTTCCTCGTCCTCTCCCCACTCTTGGGTCTTGTCATGGGGTTCGGGATCATGGTGATCGTGATCTGGCTTTTCTGGCGGGTCCGTCCGAGCCGGGTAGACCGGCTGTTCCGGCGACTCCAGCTTGTCTCGGCTGCCCTGTACAGTCTGGGCCACGGAACGAATGACGCCCAGAAGACGATGGGGATCATCGCGGGCCTCTTGTTCAGCGCGGGCTACCTGGGTCGGGAGTTCTACGTTCCCACCTGGGTCATCCTGTCGGCCCATGCTGCCATCGGCCTGGGGACCATGACCGGGGGCTGGCGCATCGTCAAAACCATGGGGATGCGAATCACCAAGCTCAAGCCGGTGGGCGGCTTCTGTGCCGAGACCGCTGGTGCGATAACGCTGATCGGAACAGCCATTGCGGGCATTCCGGTCAGCACGACCCACACCATTACCGGTGCCATTTCCGGCGTGGGGGCGACGAGCCGCCTCTCGGCGGTGCGGTGGGGGGTGGCCAGACAGATCGTCTGGGCTTGGATCCTCACCATCCCTCTCTCCGCTGCCATTGCCGCCGCCTCGTTGCTCGTGATGAAATTCTTTTTCCTCTAGTGCCGTTCCAACTTGTTCGGACAAATGACAAAGCTTTGGGACGGCCGATCCAGATGCCTGCGGGTCATTGTGATGTAAGGCGGATAACGTTGGAACGGCACTCGCCCTGCCAGCGAGGTCGGGCCCAGATTTGTCAGCTTGCCAGACATGAGGACTGAGCGGAGAGGGCTTGACTTTACCCCAGGGCGGGGGTAGGCTCAGCGAACGGGTGAATGTAGGCTGCCCGGGTGTCGTCAAGGAGCGTGTGCGATGTTTGGAATGGGGATGCAGGAGCTGATCGTTATCTTCGTGATCGCCTTGTTGATCTTCGGCCCCAAGAAGCTGCCGGAGATTGGGCGGTCGCTGGGGCGGGGCCTGGCGGAGTTCAAGCGGGCCTCAGAGGAGCTAAAGGAGGGGCTGGCTGCCGAGCTAGCGGCCGAGGAGGAGAGGACGAGGCCCGCGGCTCACGAAGAGCCACAAGGCACCACGCCTGAGACGCCTCCGACCGCACGCCAGGAAGAAAAGCCAGAGGGAACCCGCGAGACGCGGAATGTCTGATGAGAAGATGTCGTTCTTCTCCCACCTGGAAGAGCTCCGAAAGC
>JBGQIR010000146.1:0-5317 GCA_041498535.1 Methylomirabilis sp. (SeqCode) | reverse complement strand
CTTCGCGTCGACTCGAACCGAGTCACCGTCGGCAAACTCGCCTTCGAGGAGGCGGAGCGCGAGCGGGTTCTCGATCATCCGCTGGATCGCGCGCTTGAGTGGTCTCGCTCCGTATGTCGGGTCCCAGCCCGCCTCTGCGAGATGCTCTTTCGCGGCGTCGGTCAGCTCGAGGGACAGTCCCCGCTCGGCGAGCCTCGACCGTAGCCTCTCCAACTGCAGTTCGACGATCTCGCCGATCTGCTCGCGACTCAGCGACGCGAACTCGACGATCTCGTCGATCCTGTTCAGGAACTCGGGCCGGAACGTCTCGCGCATCGCCTCTTCGGAGCGCACGTTCGAGGTCATGATCAGGACGGTGTTGCGGAAGTCGACCGTGCGACCCTGCCCGTCGGTCAGGCGCCCGTCGTCGAGCACCTGCAGCAGGATGTTGAAGACTTCGGGGTGCGCCTTCTCGATCTCGTCCAGCAGGACGACCGAGTAGGGGCGGCGGCGAACGGCCTCGGTGAGCTGGCCTCCCTCCTCGAACCCGACGTAGCCGGGCGGCGCGCCGATCAGGCGGGAGACGGTATGCTTTTCCATGTACTCACTCATATCCAGACGGACCATCGCCCGCTCATCATCGAAGAGGAACTCGGCCAGCGCCCGGGCGAGCTCGGTCTTGCCGACCCCCGTCGGTCCCAGGAAGATGAAGGAGCCAATCGGCCGGTTCGGGTCCTGCAGGCCTGAGCGGGCCCGGCGGATCGCGTCGCTGACTGCGGTGATCGCCTCGTACTGCCCGACCACCCGCTCCCTGAGCTTGTCTTCCATGGTCAAGAGCTTCTGGGTCTCCCCCTCCAGCATCTTGGAGACCGGGATCCCGATCCATTTGGAGACGACCTGCGCGACATCTTCCTCGTCCACCTCCTCCTTGAGCATGGCGCCGTCTTTCTGGATCTGTTGAAGGCCGCTCTTTTCGGCTTCCAACTCCTTCTGAAGAGAGGCGATCACGCCGTAACGGAGCTCGGCAACCTTCCCCAGCTCGCCCTGGCGCTCGGCCATCTGCTCCTGGAGTTTCGCCGCCTCGATCCGCTCCTTCAGGCTCCGGATCCGTTGGATGAATGCCTTCTCCTGTTCCCAACGGGCCTTGAGCCCGTCTTCCTTGCTCCGGATCTCCTGGAGCTCGGAGGCGATACGCTCCATCCGTTCCTTGGACGCTAGATCAGTTTCCTTCTTGAGGGCTTCGCGCTCGACCTCAAGCTGTCGCGCCCGCCGATTCAGCTCGTCCAGCTCCGTCGGCATGCTATCGATCTCCATCCGGAGCCGCGACGCCGCCTCATCGATCAGATCGATGGCCTTGTCCGGCAGAAACCGGTCGGCGATGTACCGGTTGCTCAGGACCGCCGCCGCCACCAACGCCGAGTCCTTGATTCGGACGCCGTGGTGGACCTCGTACCGCTCCTTCAGCCCTCGGAGGATCGAGATCGTATCCTCCACCGACGGCTCGCCGACCAGCACCGGTTGGAAGCGCCGCTCAAGGGCGGCGTCCTTCTCGACCCGCTTCCGGTATTCATCGAGTGTCGTGGCCCCCACGCAGCGAAGTTCGCCCCGGGCGAGCGCCGGCTTCAGCATGTTCGAAGCGTCCACAGCCCCCTCGGCAGCACCCGCGCCAACCAGCGTATGCAGCTCGTCGATGAAGAGGACGATCCGCCCCTCCTGCTCGATGACCTCTCGCAGGACCGCCTTCAGCCGGTCCTCGAACTCCCCACGGTACTTGCTGCCCGCCACGAGGGCGCCGATGTCCAGCGCCAGCACGCGTTTGTTCTTGAGCGACTCCGGCACGTCGCCGTTGACGATCCGCTGGGCCAGCCCCTCCACGATCGCGGTCTTCCCCACGCCGGGCTCTCCGATCAGGACCGGGTTGTTCTTGGTCCGCCGCGCCAACACCTGGATCACGCGGCGGATCTCATCGTCACGGCCCACGACTGGATCCAACTTGCCCTTTCTCGCCAGATCGGTCAGGTCGCGGGCGTACCGCTCCAGCGCCTGGTACTTCTCCTCCGGGGCCTGGTCGGTGACGCGCTGGCCCCCACGAATCTCCTGCAGGGCCGCGTAGATCCAGTCTTTCGTAATCCCGGCCTCGCGCAGTAGCCTCCCGACAGCACCAGCGGGCTCGTCAGCTATGGCCAGGAGGAGATGCTCGGTGCTGACATACTCATCCTTGAGGCGCTCCGCCTCACTGAGGGCCGCGTTCAGGACCTTGTCCAAGCGGGGAGTGATGTGGGTCTGACCCTGGGTCACGCCGGAGACCTTAGGAAGCGCCTTGAGTTCCTCCATCAGGCGTCCGGCGAGCTGGCCGGGGTTCGCCTCGATCTTCCGCAGGATCGGCTGGACCACTCCCTCCGGCTGCTCGACAAGGGCCAGCAACAGGTGCTCGACGTCAATCGCCTGATGCTGATGCTCCTCGGCCTGCTTCTGGGCCTGTTGGATGGCCTCCTGGGCCTTGAAGGTGAATTTGTCAAAACGCATGACGGCCATGATCCCTCCTTACGTCAACGATCATAGTGCCTTGACAATGATAGGTGCTGAGTCCTGTATTGTCAACGCGACGTCGGGAACTTGCCTTGACGGACGTGGAAGGCGGTGCTATAAGAGGCGCAAGCTGAAGGGGAAGTGCTAAAAAAAGAGGTGACCGCATCTTACGGATTGAATGACTCACTGACCCCTGTAGTCCGCACACGATAAGACTCAGACAGTGACGAGCACGAAAAAGTGGCGGAGAAAAAGGTAATCCTGTGCTGCCCGTTCTGCGGGATGAGCTTCTTCGAGCTGTCCGGCGAGGAAGAGGGCTTGGTCTACTGTGAGTACTGCGGGATCGATGTGCAGACGAGGGAACTGGTCCCGTGAGGATCGCCGTCAGGGCCCTCCTGCTTAATACGGCAATCCTTCTGGCAGCCTCCCCCCCGGTTGCCCTGTCCTATCCTTACGGCCTCTGGGTGGAAGCGGAGGGTCCGAACCGGACCCTCGACAATCTCGGCCGGCTCGAAGCGATGGTTCTCACGGCGGCCCGGGCCAAGATCACTCATCTTTACCTCCAGGTCTATCGGGGAGGGCGAACGTGGTACGCCTCGACGCTCGCCGACGATGAGCTGTACCGCCGGGCCCTCACCAGTCAGGGATACGATCCATTGCAGTTCGCCTTGGGCTTAGCCCACTCCAAGGGCCTAAGCGTTCATGCATGGATGAACCTCTTCAATCTAGGGAACCACCGGGATGGACCGGTCCCGGCGCGTCTCGGCCCATCCGCGGTGATCAGGGACCACCGTGGGCGGTCCCTTCTTGACTATGCCAACTCCCGTCCGCCCGGCGACGAGGGGAAACGGGTCGTGCTCGATTCCCCCGGCTACTGGCTCGACCCTGGCGATCTGCAGGTGCAGACGGCGCTCGCCGCTCTCATCCAGGAACTAGTCACCCGGTACCCGACTCTCGATGGCGTCCACTTCGATTATATCCGGTATCCCTATGCTGTGCCGATCGTCCCGGGCTCTCGCTACAGCAACGGCCTGGACTTCGGATACGGAGAACGGAGCGTCGCGCGTTTTCGTGCGGAGACCGGATTGTCCGCCTTCGCAGCAAAGGACGATCCTGCGGTCGCCCGGCGGTGGGATGACTGGCGGCGTGAGCAGCTCAATCAATTTCTCCGCCGGGTACGAGGACAACTCAAGCGGCTCAGACAGAACGTGGTGCTCTCGGCCGCGCTCCTGCCCTGGCCGGACCGCGCATATCTGTCGGCGTACCAGGACTGGCGCCTCTGGCTGGAGGAGGGCCTGCTCGACCAGGGAATCGTGATGAACTACAATCGAGACAGTCGCCTGGCCAGCTACCTCAGCCGTCAGGCGGTGGCATTCCGGGGACGCTCCAAGCTCTTTGTTGGGCTTGGGGCCTATGCCCTCCTGGATCAGCCCGACCTCCTAGCGCTCCAGGTCCGCGACGCCCGCCGGCAGGGCGCGGACGGAGTGGTTCTGTTCTCGTATGACAATCTGCTCAGACGGGAACGGTTGATTGATCGACTTGGCGATGTCCTGAAGCAATAAGGTGACCAGAGTGGCCTCCATAATGCCAATGCGGGGAATTGCCAGGCGCTCAATGCGTGCATGGGTCCTTCCATGTCTTCTGATCGCTGCCCTCTTCGGTTGCACCACGAGCGAAGACCGCATTGTGGCCAAGGCCAAAAGGTTAGCCGTGGCCGGCAGGCCATCCGACGCCACTCGGCTGCTGCAGGATTATTTGGAGCGGACCCCTCAATCAACCGAGCCTCGCCGGCTCAAGATTCTCCTGGCGATTGAAGATCAGCGCTCGGAGGAGGCCCTGCCAGACTACGAGGCGATCAGCGCCTCGCAAAAGAAGGAAGATCCTGTCCTGCTTCACGAGCTCGCGCTCGGGCTGATCCGTGATGCGCTCCAGAGCAACGAGGGTTTCCTCCGCGCGCGAGCCGCCACCGCTTTGGCGGAACTGGCTGACTCCTCTTCCGATTGGCTCATCCTACGGGGCCTGCAGAATCCGGACCCCTCGGTCCGCGCGTACGCCGTCGAGACGGTCGGGCGCCTTGGCAAGCACACCCTCCAGGCCGAGCTCGTGCGCCTGCTGGACGACCCCGATCCTTTCGTCAGGGCGGCATCGGCCTGGGCGATCGGCCGGCTCGGCCAGGCCTCCAACTAGTCGGCGCTTCAGCGGGCAGTCAAGGATCGCCACCCTCAGGTCAAGGTCCGCGCGGCCGGGGCCCTCTTGATGCTGGGCGACCGGTCAGCGTTCTCCGTCCTCGCCGATGCGCTGGAGGCGAAGGACGCAGCGGTGAGGATCCAGGCTGCCGAGGTCCTGGGGTTCGTGGTCGAACCGTCGGCTCGGACGCTGCTCACGCAGCGGCTCGAGGATCCTGACATGTATGTGCGGCTCTATGCGGCCGAGGCCCTGGCTAAGATCGGGGACCAATCGGCCGTCTCTTACCTTCGGGCTGCCCTCAATCAGCAGAACCGGTTCCTGGGACTTTTCGCCGGTGAGCTGCTCTCCAACCTGGGCGACCGCTCTGCAATCCCACTCCTCAGGGAAGCGTTAGAAAGCGACGAGGATATCCGAATGCGGCTGTACGCGGCATGGACGCTGGGGCGCTTGGGGGATCGTTCGGGACTACCGTCGGCAAAAGACGTCCTGAAAAATCCCGACGCGCACCTTCGGGCGAACGCCGCATGGACCCTTGGAGAGATCGGAGGGGAAGAGGCTACGGCGCTGCTCAAGGCCGCCCTCCGCGACGAGGCTCCCACCGTGAAAATGCATGCGATCTGGG
>JBGQIR010000145.1:0-5322 GCA_041498535.1 Methylomirabilis sp. (SeqCode) | reverse complement strand
TGGCGTCTTGAGGGTGTCGCAGCCCTCGCTCTGCTAGTTTTCACGGCCTGCGCTTCCAGTCACGTCGTGGACGGCTTTTTTGTTGACGAGGCCAGGGGCTTCAAGATCCTGATGATGGGCGACGGCTGGCGGCAGTTCGAGGCGCAAGGCGTTGACCTCGCGTTCCGGGCGGAGCCAGGCGGCCAGGTGGCGGCACTCTTTGTCAGTTGCGAAGGACGGGAGGCGATCCCGCTCCGGGTCCTGGCCAGGCGCTTGTTTTTCGGGATCGGCGCAAAGCGGATCATGTCGCAGGAGCCGGTATCGCTCAACGGCATGGAGGCGATGCATACTGTGATGGAGGGGCGTCTCAAGGATGCCGACGTGATGGCCAGCAGTTACGTCGCTAAAGGTGGTGAGTGCGTATACGATCTGGTCTATGTGGCCACACCTGCGTCCTTTCAGGAACGGCTGCCCGAGTTTGAGCGGTTTGTGAGGGGTTGGGTTTTTACTGAAAAGGGTGCCAAGTTCCAGGTGCCGGGTTCCAAGTAAAATACGGTTCCAGGTTCCAAGTGCCAGGTGCCAAGTTGCAATGAAGACAGTTCCGAGTCCCGAACTAAAGATCAGGTCCCAAGGGTTTCAACCCGGAACTCAGAACATGGAACTTGGAACTGCGGAGTTGAACTTGGGACCGCGAAGCCTAACATGGAACTTGGAAACTTGGAACCTGGAACATAGAACCTAGAACTTCAATCAGGACAGGCGATGCGGAATCTGGCGTTAGCCATTGGAGGTCAATCCCTACGAATGCTGGAGCTGCTTGGCGGCCTCTCCCAGCTCACGTATCAGACCTTCTCCTGCGCCGTGAGACCTCCGTTCAACCTGCGCGCGTTGATCCAGCAGGTGGATCATATCGGCGTGAAGTCGATTTCGATCGCCAGCGTGGGCGCGACCTTCACCGGCCTCGTCCTGGCCCTGCAGACCGCGTACGGCCTCGGCCGGTTCGGCGCGAAGGCGTATGTGGGCCTTGTCGTCTCGCTCTCAATGGTCCGGGAGCTGGGACCCGTCCTCACGGCTCTCCTGGTGGGAGGAAGGGTCAGCTCGGGAATCACCGCCGAACTTGGGTCGATGAAGGTCACCGAGCAGATCGACGCGATGCGAGCCATGGGCGCGAATCCGATCAAGAAACTTGTGGTGCCCCGTGTGCTAAGTACGATGCTCGTCCTCCCTTTGCTGACGGTGATGGCGGACATCCTGGGCATTCTGGGCGGGATGGTGATCTCCAGGCACGAGTTCCAGGTCGATTACAGGCTGTACTACAATGCCGTGACGCGCAATCTCACGCTGGCCGACATCGTGAGCGGCCTCGGCAAGACGGTGATCTTCGGCTATATCATCGCGATCGTTGGCTGTTATAAGGGGCTGGAGACCGTGGGCGGAACGGAGGGCCTAGGCAAAGCCACCACCGCCACCGTCGTCACCTCGGCCATCATCGTCATCATCTCGGATTTCTTCCTCACGAAGTTCTTCTGGTGGCTGGAGGGCTGGTGAGGTGAGCGAAGCGATCATCGAGTTCCGCCAGATCTTTAAGTCATTCAATGACACACCGGTCTTGAGGGGCATGGACCTGGTGATCCGGCCGGCCGAAACGGTCACCATCATCGGCGGCAGCGGAATCGGCAAGAGCGTCACACTCAAGCTGATCGTCGGTCTGATGAAACCGGAGGCGGGCCAGGTGCTGATCGAGGGAGAGGACATCGTGCCGCTCACGGAGGACCAGCTCATCCGGGTCCGGAAGAAGATCGGAATGGTCTTCCAGGGCTCGGCGCTGTTCGACTCCCTGTCGGTGGGAGAGAACATCGCCTACCCCCTTCGGGAGCACACCTCCATGTCGGAGCAGGAGATCCGAGAGCGCGTCAGGGAAACCTTGAGCCTTGTGGGGCTCGAGGGCATCGAGGACAAAGACCCGGCCGAGCTGTCCGGCGGGATGAGGAAGCGGGTGGCGCTGGCCAGGGCGATCGCCCTGGTCCCGCGGATCATCCTGTATGACGAGCCGACGACCGGCCTCGACCCTACGAACACCGAGAAGATCAATGAGCTGATCGTGGACACGGACGAGAAGCTCGGCGTCACGTCGGTGGTGGTCACTCACGACATGCGGAGCGCGTTCAAGATCTCCGATCGGATCGCGCTGCTCTATCAGGGCAAGATCGCCTTCACCGGGACCCCCAGAGAGATCGAAAGCTCCGATCTGCCGCTGGTCAGGCAGTTCATTGCGGGAACAATGAGTTAAGAACGGTTCCGGGTTCCGAGTTCCAGGTTCCAAGTTCCGAACCGAAGATCAGGTCAGGAGGGTTTTAACCCGGAACTCAGAACATGAAACTTGGAACTGTGGAGCAGGAGGAAGGCAGATGCAGGGACGTGAGCAGGCGATGCGGCTACGGGTGGGCATTTTTGTTCTGGGCCTCCTGATCCTGTTCATGGTCTTTGTGCTGACCATCGGGAGCCAGAGCCGATTCTTCGAGCGGCGATACACTTTGCACGCCTTCTTCGGCACCATCGAGGGATTGAATGTCGGGGCGCCGGTCCGTCTCGCGGGCGTCTCGATCGGTTCGGTCAGCGCGATTACCTTCAGCAAGGACCTCGCCAGCAAGAAGATCAGGGTGACCATGAGCCTCGATGCCAGGTTGCAGGACCGGATTCGGGAGGACTCGATCGCCAGCATCGGAACCATCGGACTAGTGGGAGACAAGGTGCTGGAGCTGACGGTGGGAAGCCCCGAGAAGAAGATCCTTCCTCCAGGGGCCGTCGTGGCCAGTATCGACCCGCCGGATTACGCCCAGCTCCTCCAGAGAGGCAACCGGATCGTGGACAACGTGGTGAAGATCTCCGATTCCGTGAGCCAGCTCCTGGGCGGCGGCGCAGGCACGGCCGCGCAGAAGGATCTCGCGGGGAGTATCGCCTCCCTCAGCCGGATCATGGGGGAGATCGAAAGCGGGAGCGGATTGCTTCACGCGATGCTCTATGACAAGCGCTCCGGCAATATCCTGAAAGACCTGTCCGAAGCCACCACGTCGCTCAAGCGGACGGCAAAGGCACTGGAGACGGGCGATGGCCTACTTCCTGCCCTCCTCTACGATCCGAAGAGCCGGGAGGTCTTGACCGACTTGGAACACGCGTCCCGCGCGGTGAGCGGGCTGATGGCGAAGTTCCAGGATCAAAAAGGGCTGGCCCACGTTCTGTTTGCGGATCCGCGAGCCGACACGATCATGGCGGATCTCGAGCAAGCCTCCAAAAATCTCAAGCTGGTCTCGGCCCGACTGGCGAAAGGGGAGGGAACGCTGGGAGCGCTCATCGATGACCCCACGCTGTACGAGGACCTGGCATCTCTGCTGAGGGGGGCGAATCGCAGCCTGATCCTGCGAAGCCTGATCCAATCCACCCGGCGAGCGGGCGCCTCCTCCGAGCCGCGATGAATCCAATCCCTTCGGCCTCTCTGATTGTCCACGGCCACTTCTACCAGCCGCCGCGCGAGAATCCCTGGACCGACGAGGTTGAGCGGCAGCCATCCACCACCCCCTACCATGACTGGAACGAGCGGATTGCTGCCGAATGCTACACGCCGAATGGGTGGGCCAGGCTTCTGGACGATGAGGGACGGATCGTGGGGCTGGTCAATAACTACACCGGGATCAGCTTCGACGTCGGCCCCACCCTCTTCCGATGGCTTGAGCGGCACGCCCCAGAGACCTGCCGCCGCATCATCGAGGCCGACCGACAAAGCCTGATCCGCTTCGCCGGTCACGGCAATGCCCTTGCCCACCCGTACGTCCATGCGATCCTTCCGCTTGCCGATCCACTAGACCGCTCCACACTCGTCAAGTGGGGAATCGCCGAGTTCCGATCCCGCTTCGGACGGGAGCCGGAGGGGATGTGGCTCCCGGAGACTGGGGTTGACTCGGCAATCCTTCAGCTTCTGAACGATCATGGAATTCGCTTCACCGTCCTGGCGCCCTGGCAGGCGGTCCGGTTTCGCTCGATCGGCCAGGAGGGGTGGCACGAGGTTGGCCCGGAGGGGATCGATCCGAGGCGTACGTATCGGTGCCTCCTGCCTAGTGGGGGAGCGATCGACCTGTTCTTCTACGACCCGGCACTCTCCAGGGCCATTGCCTTTGAGGGCCTGCTGCAGGGGCCCGATCGCTTCATCGGCCGAGTCGCCGAGGCCTCCCGCGGCCCAGACCGTGGCCTGTACATCCTCTGCACCGACGGGGAGTCTTACGGCCATCACACCAGATTTGGAGAGCGCGCATTGGCCGCCCTCCTGACGCGAGAGGTCGCGCCCGGAGATCTCGCGATCACCAACTTCGGGGAGTATCTCGAAAGCCATCCGCCTGCCCAGGAGGTGCTCATTCGGGAAGGAAGCGCCTGGAGCTGCGCGCATGGCCTCGGGCGATGGAAAGAAGACTGCGGTTGTAGCACCGGCGGCGAGCCCGGCTGGCGCCAGGGTTGGCGCGTTCACCTGCGGGCAGCTCTGGAGGGGCTACGGGACGAGCTCCGTCGCCTCTTCGTGGAGCAGGGAAGCCGGTATTTCACCGATGTCTGGGCCGCAAGGGACGGCTACATCGCCCTGATGCTTGACCGGAGCACCCCCGCTGTCGAGGCGTTTTTCGGACAGCACGGGCGCCGGTCGCTTTCGCTGGAGCAGCGGGTGGCCGCGCTTCAGCTCTTGGAGATGCAGCGGCACACCCTCCTCATGCAGACCAGTTGTGGCTGGTTCTTTGCCGACATCTCCGGCGTCGAACCGGTCCAGAACCTCAGGCATGCCGCGCGGGCTATCGAGCTGGCGTCTGCCTGGGCGACGGGAAACATGGAGGCAAAATTCCTGGCCGAGCTCCAGGCAGCCAAGAGCAACCTTCCTTCGGAGCGCGACGGCCGGCGGATCTGGGAGGCCCGAGTCCGCACGGCACGCGTGGGGCCCACCCGCCTCGCAGCCCTTTATGCGGCGCTGTCAGTGGCGGGCGCGCTGCCAGATCCTTATCGGGTCTATGCTTTCGACCTCTATCGACTCGCCCTCGAGCGCCGTCCCATCATGGGTGGGACGATGGTCGTGGGCAGCGTGGATGTGCGATCGTCGTTGACCTTGGAACGGGAGCAGATCGGATTTGTCCTGAGGTGGTTGGACGCCGACGGGATGGTTGGGTATCTGTTCCCTTGGAGAGGAGAGAAAGATCTCCACCGCTGGCGTCATGGCTTTGAGTGGGGAGTCGAGGGAGAGTCGCTGCCGGATCACGCCCAGGCAGCCCCGATCTCCTTGAAGATGTTCTCTGCAGAAGAGCGTCAGGAGAT
>JBGQIR010000144.1:0-5332 GCA_041498535.1 Methylomirabilis sp. (SeqCode) | reverse complement strand
TCGGGCGGGAAGGTCAAGCCGAAGTAGCCCAGGTCGGCCATCTTTTTGATGAGGCCGGGCGGGATCTCCTTGTTGTCCTGATCGTAAGGGTCGGCGATGGGGACAACTTCTTCCTCGGTGAACTGGCGGACCGCTCGCCGCACCTCTTCATGCTCTGCTAATAGTGAGGACATGGAGAAATCTCCGGGATTGAGTAGCCATTGCATCGCACCGCCGTGTTCGGACGGCGTAGGCGAGCGGGACTGGTGCCGTTCCAACTGAATGGGCCGACTTTGTACGGCGTCTCGTATGGCACTAGTCCCGACCGTGCGGAACGACAACGTTGCGATAAATCGTTGGAACGGTACTGGCTATGCCGAGACCGCGAACTTCCGCGTTTCGTCCAGGTTTCGCAATCCTGTTGCCGGCGCATTCACGAGGAGGGCCATGTTGCCCGGCGGATGTTGGTTCTTCCACATCAGGTCATGGGCTTTCGGAATCCCATCAAACTCGAACCCCTCCGACATACACGGCAGGACCCGCCCGTCCATCACCGAGTGGTTCGCGGCATCCGCCTGGTTCAGCGTGGCAAAGTGGCTTCCCTGGATCCGTTTCTGCCGCATCCAGACATACGCAGCATCAAAGGTCAGGTTGAACCCCGTCGTCCCAGCACAGAAGACGACCATACCCCCTCGCCGACACACATAGGCGCTGACGGGGAATGTCTGCTCCCCAGGGTGCTCGAAGACGATGTCGGGGTCGACCCCCTTGCCGGTGATCTCCCAGATCGCCTTCCCGAACCGCTGGACCTCCTTCAGGTACGCGCCATACGTTGCCCGGTCATTGGTGGGGGGGAGCTGTCCCCAGCAGTTGAACTTCGTGCGGTTGACGTACGCCTTCGCCCCGATCTCCAGGCACCACTTCCCCCGCTCTTCCGTGGAGACGACAGCGATCGCGTTGGCGCCCGCCGCCTTTATGAGCTGGATCGCCATCGAACCAAGGCCGCCGGATCCACCCCAGACCAGGACGTTCATAGCCGGCTGCAGCGTGTGGGGTGGGTGGCCGTACAGCATGCGGAAGGCTGTCGCCAGGACAAGCATGTAGCAGCCAGCCTGCTCCCAGCTCAGATGCTTCGGCTTGGGAACCAATTGCTGGGCCTGGACGCGGGTGAACTGCGCGAATGCCCCGTCGGAGGTCTCGTACCCCCAGATCTTTTGTTCGCGACACAGCATCGGGTCGCCCCCATTGCACTGGTGGCATTGTCCGCAGGTGTGGTTACAATGGACGACGACCTCGTCCCCGACGTTCCACCTCTTCACAGCACTTCCGACCTTCCAGACGACGCCTGCGGCGTCGCTTCCGGCGACATGGTACACGCGTTTGTGCACATCGATGGGTGACATCGGCTCGCCTAGAGCGGCCCACACCCCATTGTAGTTGACGCCGGAGGCCATCACCATCACCAGCACTTCATCGGGAGCGATTTCCGGCACATCCACGATTTCCCGCTGGAAGGCTTGCAGGGGCGGGCCATGCCGCTCTTTCCGAATGACCCATGCATGCATCTTCTTGGGCACCACGCCCAATTCAGGGATATGCCCCAGCTCGCAGATCTCCGGCGCCATCATTGCTGATTCTCCACCTTCATGGAACGGGTTCAGCCCTTTGCCACCATAAGTGAAACCGCTCCTCGTTCACGACCGCGAAATGCACCTGCGGGATCAGCACAAATCGCATAACTCTCTATCAGAATTGAAACGTTGTGTCAATATATTGTGACGAGACCTTCTGGGTCGGTAACCTTGATCCCGGCGCAAAAAAGCCACGGGGAGATCCCCCCGTGGCTCGCAAGCCAAACCAGGTTTCGGACTAATACAGACGCATTACTGGAAGTGATGTCATTGCGAGGAGCGAAGCACCGACGCCATCTCGCAGTAACGCAGGTGGGGAAGGCGAGATTGCCACGCTCCCGTTTGGTCGCTCGCAATGACGATGTACCAACACTTCGTGCGTGTGCTATAGCGACCGCAATCGTTGCCTGGCTACGTGCAGGTCAAGAACAGAGATGCAGTATCGGATCGGACCTTCTGTCCGATGAACCGTCGCCACGGCGTCTTCAGCGGACTTTCGGCTTGGGGGCGCTGAGCTCCGACGCCTCCTCGCCCTCGAGCTTGGCCTGCATCTTCTTCACCAACTCGTCGTAGGAGGACGTCCGGATGATCTTGCTGAACTGGGTGCGGTAGTTATTGACGAGGCTCACGCCCTCGATAATGATGTCGTACACCTCCCAGTTGGAGTCGTTGTTTTGGAGACGGTACGTAATCGGGACCTCCTGGCTCTTCTTGGTCACGATCTTGCTCCGGACCTCGGAGTACGTTCCGTCAACAGTCTCCTCAAAATACAGGATCTTCTCTCCAGTGTAGCCTTCCACCCTGTCGACGTAGGCCCGCTCCAAAAGGTCGGTGAAGAGCCGGACGAACTCCTTCCGCTCCTGTGGGGTTCGCTCATTCCAATTTCGGCCCAGGGAGCGCTTTGACATCTCAGTGAACCCGAATCGCTGCACCACCACCTGCCGCAACTTCGCCCGACGCTCCTGGGTCTTTGCCTCCCCTTTGAGCGCCGGATCAGTCAGGATCTTCAAGACTTGGTCAACGGTTGCCTTGACCTGATCCGTCGCCGGACCGGCAACACTCCTTCCCGGCGTCCACAACACCAGCAAGGCCGCCGCCATCAGCGCCAGCGCTCTCCATGTGCGTCCCATGTGGACGTCCTTATCGGTCACTTCATCTCCTCCTTTACGTCTCTACCCGTGGCATGTTCGATATTCGCGAGGGCAATGTTGTAGTTGTATATCGCCTTGAAGTGCTCGGCCCGAAGTCTGGCATAACTCTCGACGGCTTGGCCCAAATCTCTGGCGTCCCCGATCCCGAGGTCATAGTTGGCTTTGGAGGCCACCAGCCATTTCCGCGCATTCCGCCACCCATCCTCCGTGGCCCGGATGGTCTCCGTCGCCTCGGCAAGCTCCCGGTGCGCCTTTCGCACCTGAAGCGGGATCCCTTATTCAGCGAACTGCTTCGTCTCCTGAAGTTTGAGGTGTTCCGCCTGAGCCGCCCGGATCTTCCCGCGGGTGATCCCAAAGTCGAGGTTATACTTCAGGCCGAGGAGGATTGCGGCAAACCGATCATTTATCGGATCAAAGAAGAAAGGGGTCTGCTGCTGGGTCCGGTTTCCCGCCTGGGCATAAAAGCCCTCCAGGGCAACGAAGAACTGCGGATACAGGTTGCTCTCCTCCACCTGGACGAGGGCCTCCGTGGCCTTGAGGCCGGCACGCACCTGAGCCATCTCTGGCCTCAGGTCGATGGCGGTGCCGATCGCCTGCTCCTCGGGCTCCGCCTGTCTCGGCGTGGCATCCAGCCCCTTTGCATCGAGCTCTAGCGGCTTGCCGGGATCGAGGCCGGCGAAGGTCCGCAAGGCGATGGTGGCGAGATCGAACCCCTTTTGCGCCTCGTTCCGGTTCTTCAACGCCTCGCCCCGGAATGCCCTCAGCTTGTATAGATCGACCTCGTCGGCCTCCGGGACACCCGCCTTGATCTGCCGCTCGGTCTTATCGATTGCCTTGTCGAGATCCCCGGTGATCTCATCGATCAGCCCAAGGATATCGCTGGCCAGGAGTCTGCTGTAGTACAGCTCCTTGATCCGCAGAATTACGTCAGAAGCCTTCTCCTCGACCCTCCCCTTCTCGACCTTTAGCCCCTCAGCCGCGGCCTCACGGTAGCCGGTGATCTTCCCGAAGGTGTACAGCGGTTGGACCACCCGCATCTCGATTCGCTCGAAGACATTGCTGATAACGGGGGTGTCTTTGCGATCAGGGGAACCCCCCTCAATGGTCCCGCGGGCCCTGGGAGACGGGCCGACCACCGCAGTCAACTCGATCTGGGGCAACCGCCCAGCGTCGGCCTGATCTTTCTTAGCCAGGGCCACCTCGGCGCCTCTCTGGAACTGACGGATCTCCGGGCTCGAGGCCAGAGCTCGCTGGATCAGCTCTTTTAATGTGTACACCTCTTTCGCGGCCGGGGCTTGCGCCGCTGCCAACTGTGGGACAGCGGCGGCTGACACCAGAGCGAGGGCCGCCACGATCCAATGCCCCCGCCTCACTTGGCTGGCAGCCTTCATAAATTCCTCCTTTCTCTGGGTACCAACAATCCGGGATCGGGTCAGTTGTTGCCCGTCCCTCCTATAACTTGCCAAAGATAAAGTTCGAGATGAGTTGCTCCATGTCGACCGGATCTTCGGTGTCGCGGATTTTTCCTCCCGGCTGGACCAGCTTGTCGGAGGCCCCGGGTGTGATCCTCACATACTTCTCGCCGATCAACCCTTTCGTCCGGATCGATATGATCGCGTCGTCCTGGAGCTTTACGCCCGGATCGATGCTCATTGCCACGACGGCCCGATAGTTCTTCAGGGTGATTGCTCTGACCCGACCTACCTCGACACCACCGATCTCAACCACCGCCCCGTTGTTCAGGCCGGCGACCGAGTCGAACTCGGCCACGACGGTGTAACCTCGGCCGCCGATCACCTCCAGCTTGCCGAGCTTGATCGCCAGGTAGCCCAGGCTGGCGACCCCCACCACCACGAATAATCCAACCAGCGTTTCCATGGTCAGTCGCTTCATCGATCTCGCCCCCCGTCGTATTGATACGCTTTGAATCCCCCCATTAAGACGAACTCGATGGAGAACCCGGCCCAGGACGGATCGGGCCGCGGCTGCCGCCTGTGATGAACTGTCTGACGACAGGGTTCGCGGAGGTCATGATCACCTCAGGACTTCCACACTCCACAATGACCCCATCGTGCAGCAACGCCACCGTCTGGGCGATGTCGAAGATCTCTGGAATCTCGTGGCTGACCACGAGCGCCGTAAATCCGAAACGCTTGTGGGAATCGAGAATCAATCGGTGGATGGAGTTCAGCAAGATCGGATCGAGACCGGTGGTCGGCTCGTCGAATAAGATGATCTGTGGATCCTGGACCAGGGCGCGGGCCAGGGCAGCCCGCTTCTTCATCCCACCGCTGAGCTCCGCCGGATATTTGTAGCCCATATCGGCCAACCCTACTGCCTCAAGCCGCTGCATGGCACGCTCAGCAATCTCGGCCTCGGCCAGACGCGTTTTCTCTCGGAGGGGGAAGGCGACATTGTCGAAGAGTGTCATCGAATCGAACAACGCGCCTCCTTGGAACAGGACACCGAACTTTTCCCGCACCCGATCCAGCGCCTTGCCCCGAAGCTGGACGACGTCCGTTCCATCGACCAACGCCTGCCCGGAGTCCGGACGGATGAGGCTGATGAGAT
>JBGQIR010000143.1:0-5403 GCA_041498535.1 Methylomirabilis sp. (SeqCode) | reverse complement strand
GTCCACATCGCCTTCGTCGAATTGATTATCGATCCAGCCTGCTCGGTCGTCTTCGAGGCGGAGCCCGAGGAAGCCGACGTGATGAACCGCCCGCCCCGCAACGCGAAAGAGCCGTTCATTGGCGGTCGGATGATCGGCTTGAGTCTGCTGCAGGGCGTGAGTGTATTACTCATCGTGCTGGGCGTCTTCGGCATCACACTGTATCGAGGGCATGGAGAACTGGAAGCTCGCGCCTTCAGCTTTACCACCCTCATCATCGCCAACCTGGGCCTCATCTTCACGAACCGCTCATGGTCGCGGACCATTCTGGCCACGTTGCGTTCCCCAAACGCCGCCTTGTGGTGGGTGCTAGGGGGCGCGCTGGCTTTTCTCGCACTGGTCCTGTACGTTCCTTTCCTACGCGCGCTGTTTCGGTTCGCGCCGCTGGGCGCTGCTGACCTGGCCCTCTGCTTGGCGGCGGGTGCCGCCAGCATCATGTGGTTCGAGGGGTTTAAAGTACTTAATGGACGGCAACAGTTATCTTCTAGTCGATCATCCGCAAATCCTTAAGCGAATCTACAACCCGAGGCTGCTCAAACTGCGACACGATTCCTGTAGATGGGGCAGAGCTGCCCCAGGGAGCATCCATGCAAGAAAATCGGCATGTTACTTCTATCACGCCTATCGCAATGTGGAGGCGGATACCCAATCACTGGACTGGTTGGAATTTTCAGGACGATGAGTGGATGATCACTTAGGATGATTAGACAAGCATTTTTAATGAGTTGCCTCGTATCTCAGGATCTCAGTCCGAATGGCACCGCATTTGCTTGACAATTTGCTTGACGAATGGAAGTATAAGTCCGCGAAGCTCCATTCGTGACGGAGGCACGGGAGGATTTCGGTGAACACGAGCAGGCATCAAACGGCGGGAATACAGTTCGTCCTGTTAGTTGTTCTTGCCTTTGGCTTGTGCATGCCTATCTGCGACCTTGCCGATCACCACGGGTCGAGCGCCGCTCACCCCTTTCTGTGCGCAATTGACATGCCGCAAGTCTTTCAACTACTCGTCCTGATGAATTTGTTGTTCCTCGCCATATTGACTGGGATCGAGGTTCCTCTGGCCCCGACGTTCCCTCTCCTCAAACCCCCTCGGCGTGTTCCTCTCTAACCGACGGCCTGGTAGCTCGTAGTTCCAGGCTTCCACTCGACACCCACGCTCTATCTTGCTCATCGAAGCTTAGGCTATGCCTAATGGCGGGGCTCCAGGTCTTTGGTTGTCATCATCGTGTGGCCTGGGGATTGAAATGCGTTCCATGAGATGTTAAGCGGGAGTCAGGAGGTGAAGGGATGGCCACAGTCCTGAGGATCGGTTTTCTCCTCACCGTTGTTGCGGGCTTCACGGACGTTGCAGTGGGAAGAGCGGCATTCGCGCAGGAGGCGGTGCTCCGCCTTCAGCCCCTCATCCAGGAGGCCCTCGCCGTGAGTCCGGAGATCAAGGCTGAGGGAAAGAAATGGGACGCGGCGAAAGAGCGGCCCCCTCAAGAAGGGTCGCTGGACGATCCGATGCTGAGCTTTGAGATCATTAACCTCCCCACGAACACCTTCTCCTTCAGTCAGGACGACATGACGATGAGACAGTTTAGCCTCTCGCAGGCTTTCCCATTCCCCGGAAAGCTCGGTCTCCGCAAGGATGTCGCGCAGCGGGAGGCCAACGCGATCGGACTCGGCTATCAGGATAAACGCAACGAGATCATCCGCCGGGTCAAGGAGGTTTTCTTCGAGCTGTTCGTGATCGACCACTCGCTGGAGGTGGTGGAGAAGAATCGCGAGGTGCTGAGAGAATTTGTCAAAATCGCCGAGACGAAATACAGCGTCGGCAAAGGGATCCAGCAGGATGTTCTGAAGGCGCAGGTGGAGCTATCAAGACTTCTTAACGAGCAGATCCGGCTGGAACAGAGCCATCAGGCTGCCGGCGCCAGATTGAACGCAATCCTGAACCGCCCTCCCCAAACGCCTCTCGCCCGAACAGAGGAGGTGCTCAAGGACGAGGTGCAGGTGGATCTGAAAGAGATACAGGCGAGGGCTCTGGAAAACCGGCCTTTGCTCAAGGCGCTACAGGAGGAGGTTGAACGGAGCAAAGCTGCCAACGCGCTCGCCAGGAAGAGGTACTTCCCAGACCTCACGATGAGTGTCGCCTATGGCTTTCGGGAAGACTCTCGCCTGGTTAACCGATCTGACATGTTCTCGGCGGGGGTTTCCATCAACATTCCCCTCTATTTTAGGACCAAACAGGATAGGCAGGTCGCAGAGACATCGGCCATCATCGACGCGGCCAGGGAACAATATCAAGCGGCCAGGAACGAGGTGCTCTCACTAGTCAAGGAACTGGTGTCTGATCTTGAGAAAGGTAACAAGCTCATTGACCTGCTACAGACGGGCTTGGTCCCTCAGGCCCGACTTTCCCTTGACTCGGCAGTGTCCGGCTATCAGGTCAACAAGATCGATTTCCTCACCCTGCTCGATAACCGACTGACCCTGTTCAATCTCGAGAAAGAGTACTATCGGGCGTTGGGAGACTACCAGATAAGCCTGGCCAAGTTGGAGTGGGTCGTAGGCGTGCCGGTCCACTAAGGGTGCGAGGTGCGAAGTGAAAGGGAGGAATTGATGCAAAGGATAAAGTGGGTTGTTGCCTGGGCCGTCCTGACCGCTGCCTCTGCGGGGATCTTCTTAGTGTGGTATGGCGGCGGCATCCGGCTCAGGGAGCGGTTCCGCGGTGGCGCCCCGCCTCCTCGCGAGCCAATCGCTCAGGTGCCAGCAAAGAGTGAGCACGCCGGACACGAGGGTATGTCGATGCCGACTGCGCAGAGCGAGCAGAAGGCCGCTGGTGAGATGGAGATGGCTCCCGGAGCGGTCATGGTCAGCCCGCAGAGGCAACAATTGATCGGCCTGAAAACCGGCCTGGTCGGGTACCGGTCGATCGAGCGGACGATCCGGACGGTCGGCGTGGTAGAGTTCGACGAACGACGCCTCGCCGACGTGAATATCAAGATCGAGGGGTGGATCGAAAGCCTGCTGGTGAACTTCACTGGGGAGCCGGTCAAGAAGGGCCAGCCTCTCCTCACCATTTACAGCCCCGATCTCGTTTCCACCCAGGAGGAATACCTTCAGGCATTGCGGGCAAAGGACACGCTGGCCAAGAGCCGCTTCCCCGATATCGCGTCGGGAGCGGAGACGCTGGTCAATGCGTCGAGGCGGCGTCTACAGTACTGGGATATTAGCGACGAGGAGATTGCCATTCTGGACCGAACGAGGACCCCGCGCAAGAGCTTGACACTCTACTCGCCGATCGACGGGGTGGTCATCGAAAAGATGGCTTTTCGCGGCAAGAAGGTGATGCCCGGGGAGAGCCTCTACAAGGTCGCCGACCTCTCCACTGTCTGGGTTCAGGGGGAGATCTATGAGTACGAGGTCCAGGCGGTCAAGCTTGGCCAGCAGGCAACGATCACAATCGCTTCGTACCCTGGAGAGGTCTTCCGCGGCAAAGTAAGCTACATCTACCCGGTCCTGCAGGAGAAGACCCGTACCGTGAAGGTGCGCTTCGAATTCCCCAACGCGAAAGACTGGAAGCTGAAGCCCCAGATGTACACCAATATCGAGCTGAAGATCCCGCTCGGCAAGCGACTCGTCGTACCCGACGAGGCGGTGCTGGACAGCGGGACAAAACAACTCGTCTTCATCGACAAGGGGCAGGGGACCTTCGAGCCGCGGGATGTGAAAGTGGGCGTCAGGGTGGACGGCTACACCGAGATCCTGGCCGGCCTCTCGGCGGGGGAGAAGGTGGTGACCTCCGCCAACTTCCTGATCGACTCCGAGAGCCAGCTCAAAGCTGCCATCGGTGGGATGGGCAGCATGCCCGGCATGGAGATGGGCCCGAAGAAGTGAAGTGCACGGTGCGGGGTGCGTGGCATAAGGTAAGAGGGGGGAGCTAACACTCATGATCTCGAAATTGATCGCGTGGAGCGCCACCAACAAGTTCATCATCAGCCTCTTCACTCTCTTCGCCGTTGCCTGGGGGATCTGGGCCCTCCGAAACACGCCTCTGGACGCCATCCCTGACCTGTCAGACGTTCAGGTCATCGTTCAAACAGAGTGGGCAGAGCGGAGCCCGACACTGGTGGAGGACCAGGTCACCTACCCCATCGTGACCTCCCTACTCTCGGCTCCCAAGGTCAAGGCGGTGCGCGGTTTTTCCTTCTTCGGCGCCTCCTTTGTGTACATCATCTTCGAGGATGGCACCAACCTCTACTGGGCCAGAAGCCGAGTGCTCGAGTATATGCAAGGGGTGCAGGGGAGATTGCCCCAGGGGGTGACCCCGGTCCTGGGGCCGGATGCGACCGGCGTGGGCTGGGGGTTCGAGTATGCGCTTGTGGACGAGACCGGACGGCACGACTTGGCCCAGCTTCGCACGCTGAACGACTGGTACGTTCACCACTGGCTCCTAGCGGTGCCGGGCGTGGCCGAAGTGGCGCGGGTTGGCGGCTTCGTCAAGCAGTACCAGGTCTCGATCGATCCCGCGACCCTTCTGGGTTTCAAGCTTCCCCTGGACCGTGTCATTGAGGCGATCCGGAAGGGGAATAACGACACCGGAGGTCGGGTCGTGGAGTTCTCCGGACGGGAGTACATGGTTCGCGGGCTCGGCTACATCAAATCCCTCAAAGACATCGAAGCGATCGTCGTCGGGACCGACGAACGCGGCACACCGGTCCTCGTCCGGGACATCGGCCGGGTGGGCCTCGGGCCGGACATCCGCCGAGGCGTTGCGGAGCTGAATGGTCGGGGCGACGTGGCTGGCGGGATCGTCGTGATCCGGTATGGCGAAAACGCCCTGGATGTGATCCAGCGGATTAAGGAGAAGATCAAGACGATCACCCCTTCACTGCCGGAGGGTGTCAAGATCATCACCACCTATGACCGATCCGACCTGATCTACCGCTCCATCGCCACACTCAAGGAGAAGCTGATCGAGGAGAGCCTGATCGTCAGTCTGGTGATCATCGTGTTCCTCTTTCATTTCCGGAGCGCGCTGGTGGTGATCCTGACCCTACCGGTCGCCATCCTGATGTCGTTCATCGCCATGTACTACATCGGCGTCGGCTCGAACATCATGTCGCTGGGGGGGATCGCCATTGCGATTGGCGCCATGATCGACGCTGCCATCATCATGGTAGAGAACGCGCACACGCGGCTGGAGGAGTGGGAGAAGGAGGGGCGTCCGATCGACCGGACCCGCCTCCTGATCGAAGCGGCCCAAGAGGTGGGGCGTCCGCTCTTCTTCTCATTGCTGATCATTACGGTCTCCTTCCTTCCGGTCTTCACGCTGGAGGCACAGGAGGGCCGCATGTTCCGTCCCCTGGCCTTTAC
>JBGQIR010000142.1:0-5420 GCA_041498535.1 Methylomirabilis sp. (SeqCode) | reverse complement strand
TATACCATACCCCGACTCTATCCCTCTGCCGGCGCCGGCCTGGCTGCTGGAGGGGCTCCTGGTAATCACCCTGTTCCTCCACCTGTTGCCCATGAGCCTGTTGATGGGGGGCGGGACGCTGACGGTCATCTCAGAATTCCTCGGTCGCCGCGATGACCGGCATCGGAGACTGGCCCACGCAACGGCTCGTCTTCTCCCTGTGCTTGTGGCGTTCACTATCACCCTAGGGATCGCACCGCTCCTCTTCCTGCAGGTGGTCTACGGCCCGCTCTTCTTTAGCTCTTCGATCCTGATGGCCTGGCCCTGGCTGTCCATCATCGGGATGATGCTGCTCGGCTATTACGGCTACTATTGGCACTCGTTCCAGTTCGAGCGGCTCGGGCGGCGGGCCGTATGGATCACGTTGGCCAGCACGGCCCTTTTCGCCATCATCGGCCTCCTCTTTACGAGCAACATGGTGCTGATGCTGAATCCGGCTCGATGGGAGGCGCTCTACAGGGGAGGGCGGTCTGGCCTGCAATTGGATCTGGCTGAGCCAACAATCTTTCCTAGGTTTCTGCATATGTTTGTGGCTTCTCTTGCCCTTTCTGGTCTGGGCATCGCCTTGCTCGGAGCGGCTAAGGCGAGGGCCGACAAGGCCTTCGGGGGATGGGCCAGGCAATACGGGCTGCGCTGGTTTATCGCCGCCACCTGGCTTCAGTTCGGGGTCGGCCTTTGGTTCTTGGCCTCGCTCCCGCCCTCGATTCGGAGTCGTTTCCTGGGTGGTGGAGCGGTCGAGACGGGTTTGCTGATCGTAGCCCTGGCCTTGGCGGTCATCTCGCTCTTGACGATCCAGCGCTGGCTCGCCCTAGGGACCGCCACGATCCTCGGCACGGTCGCTCTGATGGCCGTTATCCGGGACCGCCTGCGCGCTGCCTATCTGGCCTCCGAGTTCGATCCCGCGAAGCTCGCCATCCAACCTCAGATGGCTATCTTTGCGCTCTTCGTGCTAATCTTGCTCTGCGGCATCGCCGCTATCGTCTGGATGGTGAGGAAATTCGCCCTGGCCAGCGGCCCGAGGACCGAACTATAATCCAACTTGTTTCACCCTATCAGGGCATGAAGCGATGGCACACCCCTATTCAGATCTTGAGGCAGGATTTGCCTTCTCCGTTAGGGCCGACGAGGTGCCTAATATAATGGATACTTAGAACTGGACCCGGTGGAAATACTACCACTGGCCCGCGGATGTGGTACGTCCTGGTTTGAAGCTTTAGCTGCCGACTTAGTGAGTCGGCAGCTCTTCGCAAGGCGGCGAACCTGAGCTGGGAGAGCTGAAAAGATCGTTTGGCCTGAGATTGGCCACATGTTAAGGAAAGGAGAAAGGCTATGGCTGCGAAGAAGATTCTCATGATTGTGGGGGACTACGTCGAGGACTATGAGGCGATGGTGCCGTTCCAGATGTTGACGATGATAGGGCACACGGTTCACGCGGTCTGCCCTGGCAAGAAGGCCGGCGAAAGTGTGCGGACCGCCGTGCACGACTTCGAGGGAGACCAGACCTACAGCGAGAAGCGGGGCCACAACTTCGCCATCAACGCCACCTTTGACGACATCAAGCCCGAGGCTTACGATGCCCTGGTGATCCCTGGCGGGCGGGCGCCTGAATACCTCCGCCTGAATGAGAAGGTGTTGGAGATCACCCGGCACTTTGCCAGGGGTAACAAGCCTATCGCTTCACTCTGTCACGGTCTCCAGGTGCTGGCTGCGGCTGATGCGCTGAGGGGGAAACTCTGCACCGCCTACCCGGCCGTCAAGCCTGAGGTGATGCTCGCAGGCGCTAAGTGGGGAGAGGTCAATGCGACCTTCTCCAACGCTTATGTGGATGGGAACCTCGTCACAGCGGCAGCGTGGCCGGGCCATCCAGAGTGGATACGTAAATTCCTGGATGTGCTGGGGACGAAGATCGAGCCGTAGGGGAGGGGCTGCCCTACCAGCAGAGGGCGCAGCAAGCAGCGCCCCTACAAATCTGCGATCCGAAATCTGCAAACCGCATTCGAAGAGCGAGATTGCTTCGCGCCATTCAGGCGCTCGCAATGGCATGGTTATGTAGGGCATTTCCTCTTATTGTCGTTCGAAAAGAGGGGAGAAGCTGAATGGAGTACGAAGATGTGGCCACCAAACAAGTAAAGAAGATCGCCCTCATCGCGCACGACAATAAGAAGCAAGACCTGCTGGAATGGGCGGACTTTAATAGAGATCTGCTGGCTCAGCACGAGCTGTATGCCACAGGAACAACGGGCAAGCTGCTGGAGGAGGAGCTTGATCTCAAGATTATCAAACTCCAGAGCGGGGCGTTGGGCGGTGACCAGCAAATCGGCGCGAAGATCGCACAGGGAGAGATCGACTTCTTGATCTTCTTCTGGGACCCTCTGAAGCCAATGCCCCATGATCCTGACGTGAAAGCCCTTTTGCGGGTCGCCGTGGTGTGGAACATCCCCGTTGCGTGCAACCGGGCGTCTGCTGATTTTATGATTTCGTCGCCGTTGATGTCCGGAGAATACCAGCGTTTCCTTCCCGATTATCGGAGTCAAGGTGAACAGTTGGAGGGAGACCCCGTCCCCTGAGGGTGGACAAAGGCTTCACTCCGCTCCTTCCAGATTAACTCAATTCGTTCGCCAAATTCTCACACCCTCAAGACAGCAGGCCAGACAACGTGTTCGCATGCTGTTATGACCTTGGTCTTTACGGTTCAACGAATCTCTCGTCATCGGGCAAGAAATCCGAATCGAGTTCGATCAGGAGAGGGGTGACCTTTACGATCGGGTCCTGGCCTACGTCTGGGTAGGAGATCAGATGGTCAGTGCCAGATTGGTTCAGGAGGGCTTGGCCCACGCATTCTTTATAGGGATCAGCCGGAAGCATAACGCCCAATTCCTCCGACTCCAGGCCGAGGCCAAACAACGTAAGGTCGGTATTTGGTCCGCCCGAGGTCGTGCACGAGACCTTAGAATCACCAGCGTTCACCCTGTTGATCCAACAAGGCCTGACCCGTATGCCCCATACGTTCGTATTACGAGTCTCGGCAACGCAACAATACGGTTGGCAGGCTATGTGTTGGCGAACGAGGGAGGACAAAGATACATCTTCCTCAACATGAGCCTAGAGCCGGGTTACACGGTCATTGTAGCTGGCAAGGGTGGAACGGATGGCCTTGATAATATGGGGCAACTAATCGTTCACTGGCCGGCGCAGGGCTCAGTGTGGGATCCGAGAGAAGATACCTCGTTTCTTACGGATGCGTCTGGGAGCATTGTGGATATGTTCCACTACAAGGGAAAGCGGGTGACGAGGTCGCCTCCGCGGTCCCGACGCAAGGCCCTCTAACAAGTACATGACTGTAGTTGGGGTTCGGGCTACGTAGCTTGAGGGCTTGAGGAAAGCGCAGCAGAGGAGCAGTGGTCATGATGATGCGATGGGATGAAATGATGTCGGGCCCGTGGATCTGGGGATGGGGGATACTCTGGATGTTCATGATGACAGCATTTTGGTTCCTGGTCCTCCTCGGGTTGGCCCTTCTGGTGCGATGGCTCTGGCGGGCCGGCTCGAGGATCGGCCCACTGCAACCGCCGGAGGAGTCCGCCATGGAGATCCTCAAAAAGCGATATGCCAGGGGCGAAATCGGCAAGGAGGAGTTCGAGGCCAAGAAGCGTGATCTGGCGTAGAGGGGCGCGGGGAGGAGGGTGAAATGTTGTACGTCGTGGAGACCAACAAGCCGTTCGATGTCGCGGTCAGGGACCTGGAGGACGCGGTGAAACGGAACAGGTTCGGCGTCCTTCACATCCATGACCTGAAGGGGACGCTGAAGGAGAAGGGAATCGACTTCCCCAACGCCTGCAAGATCCTGGAGGTGTGCAATCCGCAGCGAGCGACCGAGGTCCTGAAGCATGACATGACCGTGAACCTCGCCCTGCCGTGCCGAATCTCGGTGTACCAGGAAGGCGGGAAGGTCAAGATCGGGATGGTCCGCCCGACGGCGCTCTTAAGCCTGTTTCCTGGCAGTGACAGACTGCGACCCGTCGCCGAGGAAGTTGAGCGGGAGACGATCAAGATGATCGACGAGGCCAAGTAGCCGGTGAGTCCCTCGATCAAGCTCGACGGCGATTTGTGCGGCGCGGAGGCGAGGGCCCGGGGGTCGCGGACGAATGGTTGAACGCGAGGTGAGCAGCGGGCGTGCGAACACAGTTCCCCTTCTGTTCCGCCAGCAGGTGGCGAAGTACGGCGAACGAGCCGCTTTGCGAAAAAAATACCTGGGCCGCTGGCAAGAGATCTCCTGGCGCGAGTACGGCCAGCGTGTCCGGGAAGTGGCCTTGGGGTTGATCGCCCTCGGACTGCGCCGCGGCGATCGCGTGTCGCTCATCGCGGAGAATCGCCCGGAATGGCTGTACAGTGACCTTGGGATCATAGCGGCTGGCGGGATCACCGTCGGGATCTATACGACGAATTCGGCCGAGGAGTGTCAGTACATTGTGAATCATTCCGAGTCCCGGTTTCACATCGCCGAGGATGAGGGACAGCTCGAGAAGGCCCTCAGGGTGAGAGGCCGACTCCCTTTTCTGGAAACAATCATCGTGATCGACACGAAGGGACTCCGGAAGTTCCATGATCCGATGGTGATCAGTTTTGACCAGCATCTTGCGGCGGGCCGGGAATATGACGCGGTCCATCCGGGTCGTTTCGAGCGAGAATTACAGGAGGGGCAACCGCAAGATATCGCGATCCTGGTCTATACGTCGGGGACGACAGGCCCACCCAAAGGCGCCATGCTTTCACACGAAACGATTCTTTTCACTACTACAATGGTGGACGCAGTTGGACCGATCTACGGGAGCGATGAGGTTATCTCGTACCTTCCCCTTTCGCATATTGCCGAACGGTTACTCACCACCTTCGCCCAGATCCGGTATGGCTATACTGTGAACTTCGCGGAGAACCTGGACACATTTCCACACAACCTGCGGGAGGTGTCCCCGCAGATCTTCTTCGCTCCGCCGCGAGTCTGGGAGAAGTTCTACTCGGTGATCACCCTCCGGATGGAAAGAGCGACATGGTTCAAGCAGCGAGTGTATCGCGCGGCTCTCGCGATCGGCGCGCGGGCGGCCAGGGGCCGCCTCTCCCGCCAGGTGGTGCCCCGCTCGCTGCGATTGCTCAATGGTCTGGCGGACCTTACTGTTTTCAGGAAGCTCAGGAAGCACCTCGGGCTGGACCGAGCCCGCTACGTCGCCTCCGGGGCGGCGCCGATCTCTCCTGGCCTCCTGGAGTTCTTCCATGGCGTCGGCGTACCGGTCAGGGAGATCTATGGCCAGACCGAGAACTGCGGGCCAGGCACCGCTCACTTAGGCGACCGGATCAAGCTGGGGACCGTGGGGCAAGCCATCCCG
>JBGQIR010000141.1:0-5427 GCA_041498535.1 Methylomirabilis sp. (SeqCode) | reverse complement strand
TCCTTCTCCTCCGGCGCCTTGTCGATCTGGTCGAAGGGGACGAACTGGACCTTCGGGTTCGCCGCGTGCAGGACCTTCGTGATCGCCGCAGTCAGGGTCGTCTTGCCGTGGTCGATGTGCCCGATGGTCCCGATGTTCATGTGCTCTTTGGTTCGCTCGAATTTGGCCTTGGCCATAAGACAACTCCTTTACATACTACAGACGCAGCCGAACCCGACTATCGCCCGCCGACGCGCCCACCCATACGAGTGACGATCTCTTCCGCGATGTTCGAGGGGACAGCGTCATACCGGGAGAACTGCATCGTGTGAGTGGCCCTGCCCTGGGTCGCTGAGCGCAGGTCAGTGGCATAACCGAACATCTCGGACAGCGGCACCTCCGCTCGGATAACTTGGACCGCGGGCCTCGCCTCAATCCCCAGCACCCGTCCACGACGCGAGTTCAAATCGCCGATGACCTCCCCAAGGAATTCTTCCGGGGTCACAACGTCCACCTGCATGATCGGCTCCAGCAGAACTGGTTTCGCGCGCCTCGCCGCTTCCTTGAAGGCCATAGAGCCGGCGATCTTGAACGACATTTCCGAGGAGTCCACCTCGTGATACGACCCGTCAAAGAGGGTGATCTTGACATCGACCACGGGGTAGCCTGCCAGAACCCCGGTTTGCGTGGCCTCTCGGACCCCTTTCTCCACCGCCGAGATGTACTCCTTGGGAATCACGCCGCCCACGATCTTGTTGGCGAACTCGATTCCCGACCCAGGAGGAGCGGGCTCCACCCTGATCCAGGCATGCCCGTATTGCCCGCGACCACCCGTCTGTCGCACAAAGCGGCCCTCGGCCTCTGAGGGAGAGGTCAGGCTCTCGCGATACGCCACCTCCGGTTTGCCGACATTGGCCTCGACCCTGAACTCCCGCAGGAGGCGGTCAACGATGATCTCCAGGTGCAACTCCCCCATCCCGGAGATGATCGTCTGCCCTGTCTCCTCATCGGTACGAGCCCGGAAGGTCGGATCCTCATTGGCCAACGCTACCAGACCGGCGGACAAACGATCCTGCCCTTCCTTCGTCTTCGGTTCGATGGCCACGGCGATCACCGGCTCAGGGAACTCGATGGATTCAAGGACAATCGGGTGGGCCTCGTCACAGAGGGTGTCGCCCGTCCTCGTCCCTTTCAGCCCCACCGCGGCCGCGATATCGCCCGCGGAGACCTCTTTAATTTCCTCGCGCTTGTTCGCATGCATGCGGAGCAGCCGCCCGATTCGCTCCCGGTTGTCACGGGTGGAGTTGTAGACGTGGGTGCCCGATGTAAGGGTCCCGGAATACACCCTAAAGAACGCAAGTTGTCCCACGTAGGGATCCGTCATGATCTTGAACGCCAATGCAGAGAAAGGCTCGGTTGACTTGGCCGACCGAACCGCGGGTTTCCCGGTGCGGGTATCGATCCCCTCGACAGGCGGCAGGTCGGCGGGGGACGGGAGATAGTCCACGACCGCATCGAGCAACAGCTGAACCCCCTTGTTCTTGAACGAGGCGCCAGCCAGTACAGGGACCAGAAGCAGCTTGAGCGCGGCACTCCGGATGGCGGCTTTGATCTCCTCCGGACCAACCGCAACCCCATCCACGTATCGGGAGAGAAACAGCTCGTCCGCTTCAGCGATGGTCTCAAGCAACCGTTCACGAGCCTCCTGAACGCGTGACCGCATCGCCTCTGGAACCTCCCCCTCCCTGTAGCTCGCCCCCAGGCTCTCTTCGTCCCAGATCACCGCCTTCATCCGAACCAAGTCTACAACCCCTTCGAACCGGTCCTCCTTGCCAATGGGAAGCTGCAGGACCGCGGGGTTGGCCCCCAAGCGCTCAGCGATCATCCGCACACAACGGTCGAAATCAGCACCCGTGCGATCCATCTTATTGACGAACGCGATCCGGGGAACCCCGTACTTGTCCGCCTGGCGCCACACCGTCTCGGACTGGGGCTCCACCCCTGCCACTGCGTCGAAGATGGCGACGGCGCCGTCCAGCACGCGAAGCGAACGCTCGACCTCCACAGTGAAATCGACGTGGCCAGGGGTATCAATGATGTTGATCCGATGGTCCCGCCACAAGCAGGTGGTGGTGGCGGAAGTAATCGTAATCCCCCGCTCGCGCTCCTGCTCCATCCAGTCCATCTCAGTGGATCCCTCATCAACCTCGCCGATCTTATAGGTCTTGCCGGTGTAGTAGAGGATCCGCTCGGTCGTGGTCGTCTTCCCGGCGTCGATATGCGCCATAATACCGATGTTCCGGACCTTCTCTATGGGATATGACTCACTCATCTTCACGTTCCAGGTTCTAAGTTCCATGTTCAGCTTCGCGGTTCCACGTTCCGAGTTCCAGGTTCCAAGTTGAGGACTCCCTTTAAATCCGGGCAACCTGGAACGTGGAACCTGGCACCTGGAACGGTGCTTTACCAACGATAATGGGCGAACGCCTTGTTCGCCTCGGCCATTTTATGGGTGTCTTCCTTCTTCTTCACCGAGTTGCCGCGGTTATTGGCGGCCTCGATAAGCTCTGCAGCGAGCCGTTCAGCCATCGTCTTCTCGGTCCTCTTCCTGGAGAAGCCGATGATCCATCGGAAGGCCAGCGAGGTTCGGCGATCCGCCCGGACCTCAACAGGAACTTGGTAGGTCGCGCCGCCCACCCGACGTGACTTGACCTCTAGGACCGGCTTGACGTTGTCCACCGCTTGCTTGAACATCCGCAGCGGATCGGTCTTGGCACGATCCTCTATGATTTTCATCGACCTGTAGAGGATCGATTCGGCCACGCTCTTCTTGCCCTGGTTCATCATCGTGTTGACAAACTTCGCCACCAACCGATTGCCATAGAGCGGATCGGGTAACACGTCTCGTTTCTCAGCCACCTTTCGTCTGGGCATTCACTTCCCCCCCACCCACAGGCCACAGATGCCGCTAAAAAATCAAAATCGGCACCTCAGGCCAGGTTCGTGAAGAACCAATTCCCTCAAGTGCCGAAGGTCGCTAACCGGTTTTCGGTCTCTTGGCGCCGTAAAGGGATCGCCCCTGTTTGCGATCCTGGACCCCCGCAGTGTCGAGGGCACCGCGGATCACATGGTAGCGAACGCCTGGCAGGTCTTTGACGCGGCCTCCCCTGATCAGGACGATGGAGTGCTCCTGCAGATTGTGACCGACTCCTGGGATGTATGTCGTCACTTCGATCCCATTCGTCAGCCGCACCCTGGCCACCTTCCGAAGGGCAGAATTCGGCTTCTTCGGTGTGGTCGTATAGACGCGAACGCAAACGCCACGTCGCTGGGGACACCCCTGCAACGCCGGCGTCTTGACCTTCCTGGCGGCCGCAGCTCGGCCCTTACGAACTAACTGCTGGATGGTGGGCACTCTGTACTCCTTTGGTCGTCGAAACCTTCCTATTTTAGTAAATGGTTACGTTTTGTCAAGCTTTTTTAAGCATCAAGCGACACCCCGACCTCATCCAGCCCTTCGCCGGCTTGCCGCTTCAACGCCGCAGGCACCTCCTTCAGCGGGATCACTTCCGGCGTGGAGATGGCCGTCTCCCGATACCACTTCATCCCTGTTCCAGCGGGGATGAGCCGTCCCATGATGACGTTCTCTTTCAGGCCGCGCAGCTCATCTCTGGCCCCGTTGATGGCTGCCTCGGTCAAGACCTTGGTGGTCTCCTGAAAGGAAGCGGCGGAGATGAAGCTGTCGGTGGAAAGGGAGGCCTTGGTAATCCCCAGGAGGAGCGGCTTTGCAGTGGCCGGCGTCCCTCCGGGGGCCATGACACGCTGGTTCTCTTCGAGGAAGAGGACCTTATCCACGTGCTCACCGACCAAGAAATTGGCGTCACCCACCGTCTCGATCCGCACTCGCTTTAACATCTGCCTGACGATCACCTCGATGTGCTTGTCGTTAATCTGCACGCCCTGGAGTCGATAGACCTCCTGAATCTCATTCACCAGGTACTTCTGCAGCTCCTGCTCTCCCAACACATCCAAGATGTCATGGGGATTAATGGGGCCATCCATGAGGGGCTCGCCGGCCTTGACCTCATCTCCCTCCAAGACATTGATATGCTTGCTCCGTGATATCAGGTACTCTTTGGCCTCGCCGTTCTCGTTCCGGATGATCAGCTTGCGCATCCCCTTCACCGTCCCGCCGAACTCCACTCGGCCGTCGATCTCGGAGATGACCGCGGCGTCCTTCGGCCTGCGCGCTTCGAAAAGCTCTGCCACCCGCGGGAGCCCACCAGTGATGTCCTTGGTCTTCATCGTCTCTCGCGGGATCTTCGAAAGGATATCCCCGGCCGATACCATCTGGCCCTCGTTCACCATCAGATGGGCGCTGACAGGTAGGAGGCAGCGAAAGACCGTGGCCCCGTGCTCGTCCTTAATCGAGATCCGGGGTTGCAGATCTTCACGCCCGTGCTCCACCACTACGCGCTGTGACAAGCCGGTCACTTCGTCGACTTCCTCGCGGATGGTCACCCCGTCGATGACATCCCGGAAGTGCACCTTCCCGGCTTGTTCCGCCAAGATCGCAGTCGTGAAGGGATCCCACTCCATCAGAATCTGCCCGGCCTTCACCGCCTTGCCGTCCTCTACCTTGAGGCGAGCGCCATAGACGGCGGGGTAGCTTTCCTTCTTGCGGCCCTTCTCGTCGATGATGCTAATGGCGCCATTCCGGTTCATGACCACCTGGTCGCCCTGAGGGATCTTGACCGTGCGCAGGTTAGTGAACTTGACAACCCCCGCCCCCTTGCATTCGAGAGTGCTCTGCTCAACGGCACGGCTCGCAGTGCCGCCGATATGGAAGGTCCGCATGGTGAGCTGTGTCCCGGGCTCGCCGATTGACTGCGCCGCCAGGACACCGCTCGCCTCTCCCAGTTCCACCAGCCTGCCGGTGGCAAGGTTGCGGCCGTAGCACTTGACGCAGATCCCCCGCCGCGCCTCGCAGGTGAGGACAGAACGAATCTTGATCCGGTCAATGCCGGCATTCTCGATCTTGCTGGCCAGCACCTCCACGATCTCTTGATTGGCTTGTACCAGCACCTCCCCGGTGAATGGGTCAAGGACATCGTCCAGCACGACCCGACCGAGGATGCGGTCACGCAGGGGCTGGATGATCTCGCCCCCTTCGATAAGCGGGGTGACCCAGATGCCATTGGGCGTCCCGCAATCCACCTCGGTCACGATGACATCCTGGGCCACGTCCACCAGCCGGCGCGTCAGATAGCCGGAATCAGCCGTTTTCAACGCCGTATCCGCTAAACCTTTCCGCGCGCCGTGGGTTGAGATGAAATATTGGAGGACGGTGAGGCCTTCCCGAAAATTGGCGGTGATGGGCGTCTCGATGATCTCTCCTGAAGGCTTGGCCATCAACCCGCGCATGCCCGCCAACTGCCTGATCTGCTG
>JBGQIR010000140.1:0-5432 GCA_041498535.1 Methylomirabilis sp. (SeqCode) | reverse complement strand
GGGGCCTCAAGGCAGCCAAGGAGGCTGGTCTCCTCTGCGCGGTTGTGTACAACGACTACACAAAGGATGAAGACTTCTCAGGCGCCGAACTGGTCGCCCGGAGCCTCGAGTTCCTGGACCTCGACCTCTTGGAAAAGCTGTGCCTGGGTTGACCGACGAGGAACCACATTCCCTGCCTCGACTTGCTGGTCACGAGGATGCCATGGTGCACCAGTGATCTCCCGGACGAACCAACGTGATGTCGGCTCCCACGTCGCGGCGGTTTACGACACCATGCAGGCAGAGTACGACCAGCTCGAGGATCAATTCTATTTCGCCGAATGTTACGAGGTCTACCGCGATTGCGTTGGGCGGATCGTGCGCGCAAGGCCGCATGGCCTGGCGCTCGACCTCGGGTGTGGGACAGGGAAGCAGACGATCCTGCTGACCCAGCGGGTCGGCCCGGTGATCGGGATCGACATCTCCGAGCGGATGATCGAGGCGGCCCGGAAGCGATGCAAGGCCCGGCAAAACGTCAGCTTCGTGACCGGCGATATCACGAAGCTCCCCCTTGAGGACGGGTGTGCGGAGGCTATCCTGGCGTACGGCGATGTCATCGGCCACAACTTCACCGCGGTGGATCTGGTCCTGGCGGAAATGGTCCGGGTCTGCGCCCCTCGCGGCCTGATCTCGTTCGAGGTGGACTCGAAATGGTGCCCTGACCTGCTCTACCTCCCCAAGGAGCTGTGGCGGGCGATGACGACCTGGGGCGGGCACCTGCGGGAGTGGAAGGGGATGCAGTTTAAGACCTTCACCTGGCGAGAATTGCAGGGCCTCCTGCAGGCGCACGATCTGCGGCTGGTGGAGGTCCGAAGCATGAACATCCTGACAATGCTGATTCCCCCGTCGCTTCTCTTCCGGCGAAGGGAGGAAGCTCCGTATTTCGATGCCTTCTTCCGGCGCGTGATGGTGCTGGACCTGGCGCTGGGAAAGTTCCTCCGGTGCGGCTCCACCAGAATTGTGACGGTAGAGAAACCGTGAGGTGCGCGGAGTGCGAGGTGCGATGAAGAGCCAAGAGATGATACGGGTCACTTTGCACAAGGGAAGGGAGCGCCGGCCGCTGGCCGGACACCCCTGGATCTATCAGGGGGAGATTCAGCGGATCAAGGGGGACCCTGCTCCCGGTGAACTGGTAGAGGTCTGTGACGCCAGAGGCCGCTTCGTCGGGCGTGGCTACATCAATCCTCGCTCGCAGATTGCGGTCCGCCTGCTCACCTGGCAAGACGAGGCGATCGACGAGCTCTTTCTGCGCCGTCGCATTCAAGCCGCCATCGACCTCCGGAAGCGATGGGTAGCCGACGCCGAGGCCTATCGGGTGGTGTTCGGGGAGGCCGATCTGCTCCCCGGCCTGATCGCTGATCGCTACGGGGAAGTCCTGGTGGTCCAGTTCCTCACGGCGGGGATGGAGGCGCTCAGTGGAGCGCTGCTGAATCCCCTTGTCGACCTTCTCCAGCCTCGGGGAATCTACGCGAGGAATGATGCGCCCGCGAGAGAGCTCGAGGGGCTCGAGCGGACAAGCGGGTTCCTCCGCGGACAGTTCGACACGCTCTTGCAGATCTCGGAAGGAGGGGTGCGGTTCTGGGTGGATATTGCCTCGGGCCAGAAGACCGGGCTATTCCTGGACCAGCGCGAAAACCGCTTGCGACTGCGGTCGTTTGCCGAGGGGCGCGAGGTCCTGGATGCCTTCTGCTATACCGGCGGCTTCGGTGTGCATGCGGCCGCCGCAGGAGCCAGGTCTGTCGTGGGCATTGAACTCTCCAAGGAAGCGGCAGCCCTCGCTATGAGGAATGCGGAGTTAAACGGACTCGGGGAGATCGTGCGGGTCGTCGAAGGAAATGCGTTCGACGAGCTGCGCTCGATGGACCGTGAGAGAAGGCAGTTCGACCTGGTCGTCCTGGACCCTCCCGCCTTCACCAAGGGGAAAGAGGCCCTTGAGAGCGCGATACGAGGGTATAAAGAGATCAATCTTCGCGCCATGAAACTGCTGCGCGAGGGGGGAATCCTCATCACCTGCTCCTGCTCGTATCATCTCCCGGTTGAGCTGTTCCGCGAGATGCTGGTAGAAGCGGCCGCCGATGCCCATCGCCGCTTTCGAGTCATCGAGCTCCGCACCCAGGCTCAGGATCACCCGATCTTGCTCCACGTCCGGGAGACTCACTATCTGAAGTGCGCCATTCTGGAAGCTGTGTCCTAGTGCCGTTCCAACTTGTTGCGGCGAATGGCAGACAGGTATGCAGCACCTACATCTCTTTCGCCGAAGCCTCACTGTCTCGGCGTAAGTAGTTGGAACGGCACTAATCGCTCTTCCCTTTCACGCCCTCGAGCGCCCCTGCAATCTTGCCTGAGATGCCGCTCCTGGCGATGTCAACCTTGACGTTCTCCGCAATCTTGACTTTGACCCGATTGTCCTCCCCGAACCCAATGATTGTTCCGTACAGTCCTCCCGAGGTCACGATCTGGTCTCCGGTCTTGAGGTTTTTGAGCATATCTTTGGTCTCCCGCTGTTTCTTTTGCTGGGGGCGGATCAGCAAGAAATAGAAGACCACGAACATCAGAAGCAGGGGGATGAAGGCCGTGAATCCACCCCCAGGTCCTCCCCCACCGGGAAACCCGCCTGCGGCATACGCAATGTCCATTTCGTCCTCCTCTGACGGTTAAGGGTTCATGGTTGATGGTGACCAGTTGACGGGCTGCATTGCTGTTCTGTGAACTGTGAACCGTTGGCTGTGGACTTCTGTAAGAAGCCTGCCCGGAATGCGGCAAAGGTCCCGTTCTCGATCGCCTGACGAATGTGGTTCATGAGCGTGAGATAGAAGTGGAGGTTGTGAAGCGTATTGAGTCGGAGTCCGAGGATCTCACCGGCCAGGAAGAGGTGCCGGAGATAGGCGCGGGAGAAGTGCCGACACGTGTAACAGTCGCAGTCAGGATCAAGCGGCTGCTCGTCCCTCGCATGCCGGGCGCCCTTGATGTTGATCCGGCCGCGGCTGGTGAAGAGGTTGCCGGTCCTGCCGTGCCGGGTCGGCAGGACGCAGTCGAACATATCCACCCCGCGCGCGACGCCCTCCACGATGTCCTCCGGCGTTCCGACCCCCATCACATAGCGGGGCCGATCGGTGGGCAGGAGCGAGGTGGTGTGGGCGATGGTGTCGTACATCACGTCTTTCGGCTCACCGACGCTCAGGCCGCCGAGCGCGTAGCCGTCGAAGCCGATCTTCTGCAAAGCCTCCGCGCCTTTTTCGCGCAAGCCCTTGTCGGTACCGCCCTGTACGATGCCGAACAGGGCCGGCACGCCGTCGGGATGCGCCAGCCGGGAGCGTTCTGCCCACCGAAGGGTCAATTGCAAAGCCCTCTGGAGATGGTCATCGGTCGAAGGATAGGGCGCGCACTCGTCCAGGGGCATCACAATATCAGCTCCGAGGGCTTTTTGGACCTCGATGGCCAGCTCCGGCGAGAGAAAGTGCCGCGATCCGTCGAGGTGAGACTGGAAGGTCACACCATCCTCCGATAGGCGGCGCAGCGGGGTCATGCTATAGATTTGGTACCCGCCACTGTCGGTGAGGATGGCGCCGGGCCAGGCCATGAATCGATGCAGACCACTCAGCATCTCGATGAGTTGATGGCCGGGACGCAGGTAGAGATGATAGGTGTTGCATAGGACCAACTGCACCCCTTCGGCCTCCAGTTCTTCGGGCGAGAGCGCCTTGACTGTTCCTTGCGTCCCGCACGGCATGAAGACGGGCGTCTCCACCTGGCCGTGGGGAGTGGTAATCCGTCCTCGCCGCGCTCCTGTCGCAGGATCGGTCCTCAACAGCTCAAAGGTCACAGTCTTGTCCTTCGCCCTCTCATACGATGAGCATCGCGTCACCGTAGGAGTAGAAACGGTAGCGTCGAGTGATCGCTTCACGATAGGCTGTCAGGATCGTGTCCCGGCCTGCAAAGGCTGAGACGAGCATCAGCAAGGTGGAGCGAGGGAGGTGAAAATTCGTGATCAGCGCATCGATGACCTTGAAGCGATACCCTGGGTAGATGAAGATGTCCGCCATGCCTGCTCCCGCTCTTACATCCCCATCGTTTTCGGCATCCTCCAAGGCTCGGACCGTGGTGGTGCCGACTGCAATCACCCTTCGACCCCCCCTCTTGGCGGACTTGATCGCCAGGGCGGTCTCCTCGGGAACGACATAGCGCTCTGGCTCCATCCGGTGCTGCTCAACCTGCTCCACGCGAACGGGCTGAAATGTCCCTGGCCCGACATAGAGGGTAACGGCGGCGAAGGCGATGCCCCCGTTCTTCATTGTCTCGATCAGGTCTGGCGTGAAATGAAGGCCCGCTGTGGGGGCAGCGACTGCGCCTTCGTGCCTCGCGTAGACTGTCTGGTACCGCTCGCGATCAAGAAAATCTGTGTTGAGGGCAGAGGAACCAGGCTCCAGCAACATCGTGTCCTCGTGCGCTGACCGCTGTCTCTTGATGTAGGGCGGAAGCGGCATCTGCCCGAATTGCCATAGGAGGCCATGCAGTCTTCCGTCGTGCGCTAACCGGAGCAGGTGCCGGCCATCTCCGCGTTTCTCTAATACCCTGGCCTCGATATTCCCATCGGCCAGGGCAAGGCGGTCGCCTGCCCGGACCTTCATCGAGGGCTTGATCAAGGCTTCCCAACAGTCCGCTTCAATCTCGTGAAGCAGCAGGATCTCGACGGCGTGCCCCCGCGATAACCGGCCGAAGAGCCTCATGGGAAGCACCTTTGCCTCGTTGACGACCAGAAGGTCTCCGGGAACGAGATGCTCAGCCAGATCGCGGAAGATCCGATGCCGCAGGCTGCCGGTTTTCCGATCCAGGATCAGGAGCCTTGAGGCATCGCGTTCTGGGGTGGGGACCTGGGCGATCAGATCCCGAGGTAACACGTAGTCAAAATCGGCTGTTCGAGGAAAAATAGACACGGGTGAGGAGTCTCCAAACGTCGCCGGGCAACTCACCGGCGGCGGAAGAATGATAAGAGCAGCGTCAGGATGATGCTCAAGAGGATGGAGGTGGCGAGAGGGAAGTAGAATGTGAAGTTCTTCCTCTGGATGTAGATGTCTCCTGGAAGCCTCCCGATGTACGGGACCTTCCCGATGAACAGCAGGATCCCGCCCACGGCGGCAAGGATAAGCCCAAACATGATCAATAGCTTGGCGAATGAATCGAATTCCTGCATTGCCCCTCATCCTGTTGCAGATCAACCCGTGCCCGCTTACCCCTGCAACAGCTCGCCCTGGAGCCCGACGGGAGGGGAAGCCTTGAAGTGATCAAAAGCCAGGCGGGTGGCGGTCCGGCCCCTGGGGGTCCTGGCCAGGTATCCGACCTGGATCAAAAACGGCTCGTAGACGTCTTCGATCGTCTCCTTTTCCTCGCCCACG
>JBGQIR010000139.1:0-5436 GCA_041498535.1 Methylomirabilis sp. (SeqCode) | reverse complement strand
CCCGACGATCTCCCCTGAAAGATCGGCCAGGTTGGATGTCACACCGACAATCTCCTTGAGGATTGCAAGCTCCGCGGCCTTTTCAGGGGTGTCCTCTCGCGCTCTCTCCGCCGCCAGATATTTCGCCACCCCCCGGTCCAGATTCCTGAGCATCACTTCTACCTTATCACCGAGGGGGGCTTTGCCCGACACCACGGCATGTTGAACTACCTCGACGACGTGGTGCATCATGACGTGCAATCGGTTCACATCTTCAATCTCCTCGCTCTGTGCCTTGATCACCTGGGTGCCACGCGAGATAGAACTCGAAAGGAAAAGGGAGATGCCGCCGACCAGGAGCACTAAAAACAAGGCCAGGCCCATGGCGAAGCCGAGCTTCCGACCTACCCTCGCCGGAAAGGCCTCACCCTTCCCGCGCTCCTCCCGCCAGCTCATCAGAAGACTCATATCCGCCTCATCCGCAACCTGACTGATTGCGGACTAACATGCCACGTCATCGGCACCAAGCGTTCATGTGATTTCTCAACCGAACCGATCTGGAAACTCCGTCTGGACTCGACCTGCATCTCATCTTCGAAACACGCTCCAAGATCTCACCCGGTGGGCTCTCCAAGTAGCTCCGGTCGCACGATGAACATCTGGCGCCCCTTTGTTCTAATTGCTCCCTCATCTTTCAGCTCCCTACAGAGGCGGCTGGCAGTGGCGAGCGCAATCCCGGCCAAATTGGCCAGGTCGCCGCGGCTGATCGGAATGTCCAGCAAGATCCCCCTCGGCGTGCGCTTTCCAAATCTTCGACCAAGCGTCAGAAGCGCATTGGCGAGTCGCTGCCTGGCGCTTTTCAGTGAAAGGTCAGCCAGCTCCCGCTCGGCATGGGCCAGCCGTTCGGCGGCGTAGCCCGCAAGGGCCATGGCAAAGTCCGGTGTTCCCTTGACCAATTCCGGCAGGTCACGCCGGTGGAAGAAGCAGAGCTCACTTGCCTCCAAGGTCGCGGCCTCTGCTGCTCGGGACCCGTTGCCACTGATCGACTCGACTCCGAGGAGGTCTCCGGGACCAAGGATCTCGAGGATCTTCCTATTGCCTTGTGGATCCCCGACACTGCGCTTCAACAGGCCGGACCGGATGCAGTAAAGACCCTCGGGCACCTCCCCTTCACGCAGCACGACCTGCCTCTTGCCAAATCGCCTGACCGAATGGGGCTGTTCCGTCTGGCGATCTGTCCGCGATAGGAACGTCCCAAATACAGAATCCCCTCGGAGTGGGCACCTCTCGCACAACATACTTTACCTCTATCCCTGCCTCTTTTCAGGCCAGCAAGTGGGAAATGGCCCCGAGGCCCAGCAGTGCAGTTATATGGCTCCCGTTTGCGCGGCCGGTTCCGACAAGTCGAGAGGCCGCATTCTGCGAACCAATAGAACGCTCATGATAAAGATCGACGTCATCGTGAAAACCGAAACGACGCACCAGGAACAGATCGCCCTGATCACGGCGACCTGGAGGTACACCAGGAACGCCGACACAACCACCCCGATCCCGGATATCCCGACGATTCCCCATATGAGGCTTCGACCACCAAGCGTCGACGCCATGAGAGTCAAGGCGAGCAGCGCCAGATAGCCGACCAGACCGAGACCCGCCAGAGGGATGCCCCCGATCTCGGCATACGGTCCTTGGGTCACAATGTCGCATCCTCCTGCCTGGCAGAAGTTCGATCCCCCCGTCCAATGCTTCCAGAGCAGATAACCGGAGTCGCCCGCGCCGATCAGAGAGAGGAGCAGCAGTGCCACCAGCCATCGTCGAATCCCGCTGCCGTCAAACGCCTCAGTAGACATCGATCGGGACATCTGCGATCCGCCTGGCATAACCGGCTATCGATACCAGGACTGCCCATGGGACCGGCCTGAGGTCTTGGTCGGCCGGGATCCGGTCGATGGTGTAAACCTGCACACCCAGCGGCCTGATCTCCGCAACCCGTCCGGCCCAGTCGCGGATCGCGAATGGGTCGGTATTCTCCACCCGACCCCAGACGAACATCGACTGCAGAAGCACTCCGTCGAGTTGGGCCAACCCGTTAACCATCCTGGCGAAGTCGAACCCTCTAGCCGGCAGATTGATCCGGCGCATCAGCGTCTCGCCGCCGGCATCCAGTTTCATCAGCTTCAGGTCCACGACCTCAAGCGCGGCGCGAACCTCCGGGCGATGCACGGTTGAGCTGTTAGAAAGAAGAGCCAGCTTGGAGCCAGGGGCATACCGATCGCGAAGCGCCGAGGCGACCTTGACGATCGCCCCCAATTCGGGATGGAGGGTCGGCTCGCCGTTCCCTGAGAAGGTGATGGCGTCGATGGGAACCTTCTCGCGGCGTAGCTGTTGAAGCTTGCTCTCCAAGGCGCTGGCCACGTTTTCAACAGATGGAAGGTCGACGACCCTTTCGCCGATTTCCATGGTCGGATGCATCGTCCAGCCGCACTGACAGTACCGGCAGTTGAAGGAACAGACCTTCTCGCCGAAGCCAAGCAGGTTGACCCCCAACGAGCGCCCCAGCCGACGGGAAAGAAGGGGACCATAGACCAGCTCCTCCTTTACCAGCCGGCGACGGCGAATCCCCCTGTCTACCTCTGTTCCCGCGGTGATCACACCTGGCCTCGCTGTGCTGCCAGGCGATCGGCCTTCCTCTCCCCGAGCGTCGGCAGACCGCGGAGATAGTCGTGGATTCCTCTTGCGGCTTCACGACCATCCTTGATTGCCGTCACCACCAGATCAGCCCCGCGGACGATGTCGCCGCCAGCAAAGACCCCCGGCCAGGAGGTCATTTTGACCCGGTCAACCTCGTAGTTCCCCCACTTGTTCGTTTTCAACTTCGAGGCGTCCTCGCCTTCAACCGGGGAAGCGTCGAACCCAAAGGCCATGATGACCATGTCGGTCTCGATCAGATAGTTGCTGCCCTTGACCTCGATCGGCTTCCGCCGGCCGTCCTTATCCGGCTCGCCAAGCACCATCTGGACACATTCGATCGCTCGGACCTTCCCCGCTTCATCTCCAAGGAATTTCACCGGAGCGGTAAGCCAGTGAAACTCGACCCCCTCTTCTTTGGCGCTCTTGACTTCCCGCCGGCTGCCCGGCATATTCTCCTCGTCGCGGCGATAGACGCAGGTCACTTTGGCTGCGCCCAGCCTCACTGAAGTCCGCAGACAATCCATGGCGGTGTCGCCACCCCCGAGAACCACGACTCGCTTGCCGGTAAGATCATCCCTTGCCGGGAAGCCTGGCGGGAGATCTTTTGGCTCCGTGTTGTTGCGGATCAGGAAGGGAAGCGCCTCGAGCACGCCTGTGAGGTGATCCCCCTCGATGTGGGGATTTTTTGCCTTCTGCGACCCGGTCCCCAGGAAGACCGCATGGTATCCCTCGCGGAACAGATCGTCAAAGGACTTGTCTACGCCTATTCGCGTGTTACATACGAACCGGACGCCGAGGGTTTCAAGATACTGGATCCGCCGCTCGACGACGTGCTTCTCCAGCTTAAATCCCGGGATGCCGTAGACCAGCAATCCGCCAGGGGCCGGCCAGGCCTCGAAGACCTTCACCCTGTGTCCCATCCTGGCCAGCTCGTCGGCGCAGGCCAGGCCAGCCGGGCCGGAGCCGACGACCGCCACGCGAAATCCACTTGGGGGAGGGAGCTCCATGCGGGGAAGCCCTTCGACCCTGAAGGCGTACTCGTTGATGAAGCGCTCGATGGCGCCGATCGACACCGGCTCGCGCTTCTGCACCAGGATGCACCCCTCCTCGCAGAGGCGATCCTGGGGGCAAACCCGTCCGCAGATCTCCGGCAGGTTGCTGGTCTCACGCGAGACGGCCGCAGCCTCCAGGAACTTGCCCTCCGATGCGAGCTGGAGCCACTCCCTGATCCGGTTGCCGAGTGGACAGGCGCTCTCGCATGAAGGCTCCTTGCACTCGAGGCAGCGCTGAGCCTCCAGCATGACCGCCTCCTCAGCGGCGTACTCCAGGTAGATCTCGCGGAAGTCGCGGACCCGCTCCTCAGCCGGGCGTTTGCCCGCTTCGATCCGGTTTAGTTTCGACCAGTGGCGCCGCTCGATTGCTTCCACGCTTTTCACCTCCGTCAGTGGCTCACGCTCCCGCCAGGACACCTCGTACGGCCCGATACACCTCAACCAGCTTCACTGGCTTCAGCAGGAACTCCGAGGCGCCGAGTTCCATTGCCCGCTGATACAAGAAGCGATCGCCGAAGGCTGTGATCACAATTGAGGGGACCGTCAGCCCCAGATTCCTCAGCTCCTCGAGCATTTTGATCCCCCCCATCTTGGGCATGACCAGATCAACGATCACCAGATCGTACGGCCGCTGCTTCACAACGGATATCGCTTCGCTGCCGTCGCCTGCGAAGCTTACCTGATATCCTTCACGCGAGAGTGCCCGCCCAAGAGTTTCCCGCAGATCAACATCATCCTCGACAATAAGGATGCGTGCAGACAATTCACCCGACGGCACAGGTCCGGCTTCCTCAAGGGCCTCGTGCCGAGCGTCACTTCGAGAGTTACGTATTGATGCGTCCAAGGCGGATCCTTGCGTCAAGTGCCACAGTGCCCTCCCCCTTCGACCTGACCAGGAGGGGGTTGATGTCGATTTCTGCGATCTCGGGGAAATCGGTCACCAACTGGGAGAGGCGGAGGATGTCCTCTCCACCAGCGCCGCGAGATCGGCTGGTGGTTCGCCGCGCACGTTTTGCAAGAGAGGGAATGCGCGCACCTCTCGAACCATGGCCTCCGCCGCAATGATTCCGGGGCCGCCTGCGTTTGTCACGATGGCGATCCGGTTGCCGGCGGGCAGCGGGAGGGAGGCGAAGACCACAGCGAGGTCGAACAGCTCACTGAGGCTCCTGGCCCTGATGACACCCGCTGGAGTGTCACGCTGGGCTTCATCCATCCAGTCCCAGCCACACCCTCCAAGCGACGCAACTCAGCTTCATGGTGAAATCCTCTGCTGGAACACCACTACCACCGAAACCGCGCCGCAAAAAAGGACACTACACACCCATTTCGCCCGAAAAGCTTCCAGGACCACAGGAGCAATATGGATGCCAAGACGTGTGCGACGGTGCAAAACTCGATCTCATCTATCTTGTTGATTTTAGAGGCTTTTACTGGAATTATCTTGGAGGCCGTGTAGGGGGGAATAGGGGAAATGGGCGGGTTTGGGACAGTTCCGCCTCAGCCAAGATCGGTAACGTGCCGTTAACTTATTGCCAATACAGGAATGGATGGGTGGGGCAAGATGGTCCCATGGAAAGGGGTATTGCCTCAGCTTCAGGATAGATCGCTGTCCACGGTTCACGGTTCAGGGCAAGGCAGAGACCCATATTCCAGTCCGTGAACTGTCAACTGTCAACCGTGAACCCTCTTACCTTTCCCGTTCCACCGTTGCTAT